>NZCC01000058.1 GCA_002688175.1 Chromatiales bacterium | reverse complement strand
CTGGTTTCTGTTTCATCTCAACTCCTCACGTTAGGATGAACAAAAACTCTCCTTTAAACCAGTGCTATATCTGTTCCATAGGTGCTGACGGGGTACACATCACACTTTTAAGCGTCTCTATCATTTATGGTTAACATTATGTTGACTAGAGATTGTTATTAACCCAAATATCATGATACTTGAGGGGTTACTTATTGTTTGCATCATCCCTGTGGTTAGATACGTTAGCGTATATTGATTCGGTTGGTTTGGAGCCCCAACAAAAGCAACCTTATTTGATTCGGCATGCCTAATATAAAAGACAAACTAACATGCCAGTAAGGATTCGTTTAGTTTTTAAATATCCAGCCCGATACACTGCGGTTAACCATTGATAGTTTTAGCCCGGCAACAAGAAAGCATTCAACAAAACCATAAGAATTATGAATGGCAGCCTCAATAAATCAGACTATTTCCAAGCTCTTAAGGCAATAAAACAGCATTCAACATCATTTGATGGCGAAACCCATGAGTTTCTGAAATTAGCGCTAAGTGAGGCCAAGGCTTCTTTGCCTGCCTGTACTCTACTATTCGTCAAACTGGAACAATTTTCCCCGGTATATTTGCCCTTGAGCCTCAAACCAGATGAGTGGACTGAAAAACTAACCCTTGCTATCAAACGGCAAATAAAAGATTCAGGCTACACATCCCTCGATAGCCTGACACATATGGCGAGTCCTGATCTTGCAGTTCAAAGCAGCATGATTATTCCGGTCGAAAATAATGAAACCCAAATTGGCGCCTTAGCTGCTTTTTCACAAGAGCCTGACTTCTTCAGTGATGCTGACAATCTTTTCATGATTTCACTTGCACAGATTATTACTAGCAAGCTGGCGCAACAAGATTCCGGATCAGTAACCTCAAGAATTCCGGCTGTTGTCATGGCCAAGAAAGAATGGGAGCAAACGGTTGATAGCCTGGGTCATGTCGTGTGCCTGCTCGATAAATCTGGCCACATCAAGAGAGCCAACCGCCAAATTGAGAAGTGGCAACTTGGTTCCGTACAATCTTTACAAGGCAGAACCATACATCAGGTTTTTCACCAAAACTGTCACGATTATGACTGTAGTTTTCTGCACGACATAAATAAAGCGTGGATAAAAATGTCGGCCAGCGGCGAGAGTCACTGGGAAACAGAGGTTCAGACAACCGGAAACTTGCGGAACTTCATTTTAAGAAAGACTTTACAGTCAGATAAATCCAAGCCACTGGACCAGAATTCATTTGCAGTGCTCACCGTTCGGCAATCCTCCCTAGAGGAAGCCAGGATCAAGGCAGACCGGAAACTTGCCGAGAAGGGATCAGATAATCTCGCCGCGAAAGAAGAGGAACGACGGCATATCGCAATGGAATTGCATGATGGAATTGGTCAGGATCTGGCTGTAGTCAAGATCAACCTTGAGGGCTTACGGCTGGAAATAAATCGAACACTCGATAAGAAAACAATTGGGCATTTGGATAAAATCATCCATCGCATACGTGGATCGATGGAGGATGTGCACAGATTGTCATCAGATCTCCACCCCAGGTATCTTGATTCCCGATCACTACCAGTTGCTCTGGAACTTCTGTGCAGAGACTTAGGTCGAACTTATAAAGATGTAACAATCAAGTGTGATATCGCCTGCACTTCATCTGCTCTGACAAGACCGCTAAAACTGGCTATCTTTCGCATCGCTCAGGAGGCTCTAAACAATGCACTCAGGCACAGCCAGGCAGATACCATTACGGTGACACTACAACAGTGCACCGATCAGCTGGAACTCGATATCATTGATAACGGTATTGGATTTGATTTATCAGAATCACATGAGGAAAACAACGGGCTTGGCCTGGCCGGTATCCGGGAACGGGTAAAACTATCTGATGGCTCCGTCTCAATCTCAACAAACGCATCAAAAGGCACAACCATATCAGTGACATGGCCACAGCCTGGAAACCGCAAAGTAGCACAGTCTGACTAACCTTACAGCCGGTTTCAGGATATCTCAGCCGGGATTTACCACAATTTGATAACCGTCTGTCGCTCTATCCGCCGACAACACCACTTTCGATGGCAAAAGCTGTAATTGCCGCTGAATTGTGCAAATCAAGCTTGCGCATCAGATTGGAACGATGTTTTTCTACTGTTTTGACACTAACAGACATAAATTCTGCTATTTCACGATTCTTCATTCCTTCGGCAATCAACTTCAGAGTTTGTCGCTCTCGTGGTGTAAGCTTCCCGAGAACACCAGATTCCGATGTTGAGCCATCAAGAAATCCGCTGACTACCTTATTGCTGATGGACGGGCTCAAGTAGGTATTTCCTTTCAGCACATGACGAATGGCGAATGCCAACTCTTCCCAGGCGTCATCCTTCAGGATATAGCCGTCAGCCCCACCTTGCATCGCCATACGCACATATTCCTCGCCCCTGTGCATAGTCATAATCAGCACTTTAGTATTTCTGCACCTTCGTTTGACCTGCTGAATAGCCTCAGTGCCATTCATTAGTGGCATTGAAATATCCAGTATTAACAGATCCGGCTTAAACTCAATCACCGCTGCAATAGCTTCTTTACCGTTACTGACTTCTGCAACAACCGCAAACTCGCCGGTGTTGGACAGCATCGAATTCATCCCTGCCCTCAGGATGCTATGATCATCAGCAAGCACTACTCGAATTGCTTCTTTTCCGGACTGCCTGATCATTCCCCATTCCTAGGCACGCATGTCTTTAGTCCGTAAAAACTGTAGTTCTCGTTCTCCCAAAACCAGGCTCTCTTAAGAATATCCAAAACAAAGGCAAATGAGCCTTCCAGAAGACACCTTAATGAAAACTGTGTCGAGATCTGTTGATTTAACTTAATGCACACAGAACAAAAGTACTCCGGTCAATGGCTGGCTACAGGCACATAACCATCAGTTTTTATTGTAAAAATTTATAGACTAATCACAGGCTAAGAGAGTAGCCCACAAAGCATACGAAATACGTGATCGCGTGCACTTCTCCATGATTTTGTGTATATGCGGTTCGAAAAAGATCGTCTCAGGTTTTTCTCAAACCCGACAATACTGCCAGACAGCTACCGATTCAATAGTGTAAACAGTGTCTATGAAACTATATTTCTTCAGTGACAAAAATACAGTAATGACCTACCAAAAGATACAGTGTTCACCCCGGTGCAGTTTTGCGGGATTAGCGTAGCTTAAATATGGGGCATTATTGGCCTATATGACTTTGCGGCCTGTTTTACCCGCAAACAAATGCATGACTACATATACCGGAAAAAACACCCGAAACATGCAAGAAACCATCACAAAAATTCATGAGACACAAAGCCAGAATCTGAGCCACCTCGGAACCTCAGACCGGCTGATGCAACTGTTGGTCGCTCAGAACAGACTCCGGGAATCAGATTTGGCACGTCTGGCCCGTATTCAGGATGAGCAAGACATACCGGATGGCCTGTCGAGCCTGGCGGTCAAGCTGGGCATGGTTTCAGAAGGATACATGGCCGAGGGCCTTGCAGAGATACTGGATATCCCGCTGGCAGGCAGCAGTGACTACCCCGATATTGCACTCACTGAAAATCAGGTATCTCTACACTTTATGAAAGATAACCTGGCCATCCCTCTATCTGAAAGCGAAGAGGAAATTGATCTTGCGATGGCCCATCCGCTTGACAGTTTTGTTACGGAAGCTTTCTCAATGGCCTATCAAAAAACTGTCAAAATTTGGGTGGGTACACCTTCTGAAATTGAAGAAGCCATTGAGCGTCTTTATGGTGGTGGCAAGTCACAAATGAGCCAAATTGTGGATCTGGTTGCCGCTGGCCAGGAATCCACAGAAGAAGATATCGAACACCTCAAAGACCAGGCCAGCGAAGCGCCGGTCATTCGTCTTGTAAACCTTGTGATTCAACGCGCAGAGAATGCCGGGGCCTCGGACATTCACTTCGAGCCATTCGAAAATCGACTGAAGGTACGCTACCGCATCGATGGGGTACTGCAGGAGACAGAGGCACCGCCAACCCATCTTGCCTCTGCAGTGATTTCACGCATCAAAATCATGGCTAATCTGAATATTGCTGAAAGAAGGCTGTCCCAGGATGGGCGAATGCGGATGCGAATTCAGGGCAACGAACTGGATATCAGGGTCTCGACAATTCCCACGATGCATGGGGAAAGCGTTGTATTGAGACTATTAAACCAGGACAGCGTATCACTTGATTTTCCTATGCTGGGATTTTCCGAGGAATGTCAACACAGATTCATGGAAGCCTTGAATCTTCCCAATGGAATGATTCTGGTCACTGGCCCCACAGGCAGCGGTAAGACAACAACACTCTACGCAGCGCTGGATAAACTCAACACCTCTGCAAGTAAAATGATTACCGTTGAAGATCCTGTTGAGTATCAGCTCGACGGAGTCAATCAAATACAAGTCAAGCCAAGTATCGGCTTGACCTTTGCCAGCGCCTTACGATCTATCGT
Source organism: Chromatiales bacterium (assembly GCA_002688175.1). Taxonomy (GTDB): domain Bacteria; phylum Pseudomonadota; class Gammaproteobacteria; order Steroidobacterales; genus SMWD01. Next base: position 24,063 of record NZCC01000058.1, on the reverse strand, counting down.
GCGCCAGGACCCCGATATCATCATGGTGGGTGAGATGCGGGATCTTGAGACCGCCCGCATGTGTGTTCAGTCATCGCTGACAGGACACCTGGTGCTGTCAACTTTGCACACAAATGATGCGGCCAGCAGCATTACCCGTTTGATTGAAATGGGCGTCGAAGATTACCTGCTGACCTCTACACTTAATGCAGTTATTGGTCAGCGACTGGTACGTGTACTGTGTCCAAAATGCCGCGAAAGCTACGAGCCATTGCCCGAAACCATTAAGAAAATGCAACTGGATCGACTCGCGGCAAGCGAACCAATCACTCTCTACAAGGCCGTAGGTTGCCTCAGTTGCAATGAAACCGGTTTCCAGGGCCGCACGACCATTCTGGAGCTGATGGTCATGACAGACTCCATCAGGAAGCTGGTTCTGCAACGTGCCGACGCCGATACACTTCTGAAAGCTGCCCGAGAGGATGGCATGATCACCATGCGCGAAGATGGCCTGAAAAAAGCTCTTGATGGAGTGACCACCGTTGAGGAAATTTTCCGGGTCACGTTCGAGGGTTGATACTGATGCCGATATTTTTTTATAAAGCTGTCAGCGCAGATGGCAGCGTTCTGCAGGGTGAACTGGAAGCCACCGATCAGGCTGCGGTCATAGCGCAGCTCCATGCATCAGGACATACCCCAATTATCGCGAAGCCGGTAGCCCCCCGAAGTGTAGACCTATTATCCTGGTTAAAACGTCTTCGTAAGCCACGCATCCGTCAAGCAGAGATCCACGCATTCACTCAGGAATTATCATGCTTGCTGCGAGCAGGACTTCCGCTTGATACCGGCCTGCAGGTCATGATAGATGTGACAGAAGATGATGTTGTACGGGGACTTACGACCAGGCTGCAGGACTCCGTGCAAAGTGGCGCATCTTTTTCGGCAGCGCTTGAAGAGCAGACCGGGGTTTTCTCCCGTTTTTACGTCAACATGGTACGGGCGGCGGAGAAAGCAGGTACTCTGGACGTTGGGCTGGACCGCGTGGTCGATTACCAAAAGCGCTCCCGGATGCTCAGGGATCGAGTACTCGCGGCACTGATTTACCCATCTATCCTGGTGGCTGTATCTGCCATATCCCTGCTTATTATTCTCGCCTACGTTGTGCCGCAGTTTACCCAGTTATTTGCTGAGGCCGGCCGCGCACTACCTACATCTACTCAGATTGTTATTTCAGCCTCAGAAATACTGCGGGATTATTGGTGGGTTGCCGGAGGCGGTATTGCCGGTGTTTGCTATCTTATTTCTCTGCAGCAAAAAACAAAAAGTGGTCGCCTGAAACTGGATGCACTATTGCTGCGTATGCCCGTTGTTGGCCCACTGATTCAAAAAATGGATATGGCCCGATTCAGCAGAAGCCTCGGAACACTGCTTACCAGTGGCACTACGCTGCTGTCAGGTCTGTCCATCAGCCGGGGAGTTCTCTCCAACAGTGTTCTCAGTGAGTCACTGGAGGATGCAGCTCAGGGATTAAAATCCGGACGCAGCCTGGCTGACCAGATGATTGCAGCCGGATTGTTTCCAAGCCTGGGGCTCAAACTGCTCAAAGTTGGTGAAGAAACGGGGAAGCTGGATCAGATGCTGATGGAGGTAGCCGAAGTCTATGATCAGGAAGTATCAACTGCAGTACAACGAATTCTTGCAATGATCGAGCCATTGTTGATTGTCGGCCTGGGCCTGCTGATTGGAGGCATCATCATGTCAATCCTGGTTGCAATAATTAGTATCAACGAACTACCTGTGTAGACAACAGATTTCTGGAGAACAAATCATGCCGCAAAATAAATATTCCGGACAGAATAGAAGTAGACCATCAAGCAAGGGATTCACGCTGATCGAATTACTTGTTGTGCTGGTCATTCTTGGACTATTAGCCGGGCTGGTCGGGCCGCAGGTCATGAAACATGTGGGCGACTCAAAGACCAAAGCAGCGGCACTTCAAATCGAAGAACTTAGTGCAGCACTTGATATTTATCGACTTGAAGTCGGCCATTACCCGGCCAGCGCCCAGGGGCTGCAGGCATTGGTACAGCAACCTGAAAACCAGAGTGGATGGAATGGACCCTATCTAAGGAAACGCGTAGTCCCAAAAGACCCCTGGAGCCAGGAATACCATTACAGGTACCCCGGCGAAAATGGTGATTTCGACCTCTACTCTTTGGGTGCAGACAATGCGGCAGGTGGAAGCTCGGAAAATACAGATATAGTGAGCTGGGAGTAAGTTCGTGAGATGGCGGTGCACTGTCACTCGCAGGTGCCAGACAAACAGTATCTGGGTCAAAAACCTGCCGATTCCGCATTGCAGGGGCTTTACTCTGGTTGAATTGCTGGTGGTCATGGTCATCGCGACGTTGGCAGTGGCACTTGTATTACCGGGGTTTGCAAATGCCAGAACCGGCATGGAGCTAAAGAGCGGCACACGACAGCTTTCATCTGCTCTACGTTATGCGCGTGGCCTGGCTATTGCCGAACATCGCGAAGTGGCTGTAATTCTGGATGTAGAGGATCGGTCTTACCAATACAGCAACGAGCAGCGCAAGCATAATTTATCACCCTCATTGAATTTCAGATTACTCACCAGTGAAGGTGAGATACTGGATGATCAATCAGGTGCGATTCGATTTTTTCCGGATGGTAGTTCCACGGGTGGACAAATCACCTTGCAGGCAAATAACAGCCACCATGCAATCAATGTGAATTGGCTTACTGGTCGGGTGAGCGTAAGTGAATAGGCACCGATACAAACCAGGTAATGACGCAGGTTTTTCACTGCTGGAACTAATCGTGGCCTTTTCTATTCTGTCCTTGTCACTGGCAGTTTTATATCAGATATTTTCCTCCTCGGCCCAGAGAGCGGCGTTGGGTCGTGAATATGGTGATGCCGTGTTGCTGGCTGAATCAAAACTTGCCGAGATCGGTGCCAACCAGCAAATACAAACTGGCAATCTCTCCGGAAAATTTGACAACGATATGAGATGGAAGAGTACCGTAACGCCCTATAAGGCTCCCGATACAGTGGGAAATAGCCGGCCCCCCGTGCCCCCCTACAAGATCACGGTAGAGATCAACTGGGGAGCAGCAGACCGGCAGCGGAGTTTCAAATTGGACAGCATTCGCCTGGTGCCCAGATGACAAACAGATTGCCTGACACTCGCCAAATGCGAAGAGAAACAGGATTCACGCTTCTGGAACTCCTGGTCTCGATGACTATTCTAAGCATCATGATGACCTTGCTGTTTAATGGTTTACAACTTGGCATTCGTACCTGGGATGCGGTATCCGATGCTTCACAGCGTACGCAGGATGTATATTTCGCACAGCAATTCATTCGCCGGCACCTGGAAGAAGCGCAACCTGTAACGCCTGACCCGATAAATACTCAGCAGCAACTGGTTTTTTCAGGTGACGCCAATTCACTCCGGTTTGTAGGTCTCATGCCAAGTTATCTTGGGCACGGTGGCTTGCACCTGATAAATTTTGAAATCATGGATCAGGATAAAGGAAAACAGCTGATCCTGAGATATGAATTATTTCAAAATAACGGCTGGGAGAATTACAGCGGTGAGGAGAGCAGCAGCATAGTTTTATTGGAAAATCTTGAGGACGCAGAATTTGCTTTTACCTCTGCAGGAAGCTCCAGACAAGCTGGTAACTGGAAAAAAAGATGGGATGGCAGCAAAGAGTTCCCTCGCCTGATCCGACTCAGAATACGCTCCACGGGCTCAGCACCGGATACCTGGAATGAGCTTCTCGTGGCCCCAAAGCTGAATGCCTCACAGAAGATACCCTCTATACAAACAGGGGTGCGAACATGAACACCCGCCAAACACAGACAGGCATTGCCCTTATCAGTGTACTGTGGGTGATCGTCCTGCTCACCATCCTGGCGAGCGGTCTTTCTTCAAGCGTCAGGAGCGATACCCGACTGTCACAAAACCTTCTTTCTGCGGCCCAGGCCCATCATGCAGCTGAGGGCGGTGTCAATATTGCAATATTGGCCCTGCTCGGCGGTACGGGCAGCAGCAACTGGCAGGCGGATGGCTCAATACGTGAAGTGATGATTGGTAATGCCGGAGTCCGAGTCACTATGATGAGCGAATCAGGAAAGATTGACCTGAATTTAGCCCCATCAGACTTGCTGGATGGCTTACTGGCTACGACGAATCTAGACGATCTCGATCGCCAGGCACTGGTTGATGCAATTCTTGACTGGCGCGATGCCGATGACATGCAACGATTGTTCGGGGCCGAAGACGGTGACTACCAGTCAGCAGGCAGAGCATACGGAGCTAAAGATTTGCCTTTCGATAGTGTTGATGAGCTCAAGCTGGTACTTGGAATGAGTAATGAAATTTTTCAACAAGTCCAATCGGCCCTGACCGTACATTCACGCCAGGCCGGCGTTGATTTATCTGCCGCCTCGCGCCAGGTGCTGCTTGCGGTGCCCGGTACAACAGCTGAGCAGGTTGACCAATTTCTTGTTTTACGTGAAGAACACCGCCTGAACGACTTGCCGCCTCCACCGCCTCCGCTTACCGATAAACGCTATCGAGTAAAAAATAACCGGATTTTTAATATTCATGCCGAGGCACGCATGCCGGACGGTGTGCTTGCCCATATCACGGCAACAGTTGAATTACTAAGAACAAGAAAGACCCCCTACACCATTCTTCACTGGCAGCGGGTCGGACCGGAACTTTTTAACCAGGAATATTCCGATAGTTGATACACCATGGCTGACACGTTAACACCCAAGAAAACATCGCTATCGGTTGCTCTGTCGGACTCCGTGTGGAAACAGGCACAAGTATTCTTGCAATGGTGGCTTGAAGAGTTGCGCCTGATACTGCCTCAGTGGTTACTACGTTTCACACAAACGAGTGCGGCAAGCATCCTGATCAGAGTTCAGGATCAGGAAGCGGTCTTCATCTTGAGCGATGCAGAACTTCAAAACGAACTGGCCAGGGTGGATTCGCAGTCGACATCACCATGGGATCAACATACCCGGAAAATTATTCAATCAGCCAGTGGTAACGCACTGCGCGAAGTGGTTGTTGAAGTACCGGATAACTGGGTACTCAGCAAAAAACTGACTTTGCCTTCAGCCGCAAAAGAAAACCTCCGTGAGGTCCTTGCTTTTGAAATGGACCGGCAAACCCCGTTTACTGCTGATCAGGTCCATTATGATTTTGATATATTGAGTGAAGACAGAGCAAGTAACACGCTTACCATTGCGCTGCATCTGGCCCCGCGCCGGACCCTTGACCCATTGCTTGAAAATATTAGTGAATGCGGGCTCAAGGCAACGCAGGTTAATGTTGCTACCGGGCAGGACAATCCGGTCGAACGCTGCATTAGTATTGCCCTGCTTGATCATGGTAAATCAAATCTGGCCAAAGGAAACGGAACGCGAGCAAATCAGATTTTAAAGCTGTCGACTGTCATGCTTGGCGTGATCGTAATCGCACTTCCATTGGTTAAAGACGGCATCACCACAACGCGACTCAAGGCGGAAGCCGCAACAGCACGAAATAATGCATCCTCGACAGACCAAACGTACAAGACGCTACAGAGGCAACTGGCAGAAAGCAGCCGCCTGGCGATTCTTAAGCAGAAGCAGCCTGGTGTGATGCAAGTGCTTGATGAACTAACACGTATCTTGCCTGATAACACGTGGGTGAGCAGACTCGAAATACACCAACCCAGGGTTAGCATCCGTGGCGAATCTTCAAATGCAGCAGATCTGTCCACCTTGATTGAGAGTTCCGCTCTGTTTTCGAATACACAATTTGATTCGCCCGTTACCCGCAATACCGTGACCGGCCAGGAGAAGTTTGCCATCTCCGTTAATATCGAGCGTGGAAGCCAGCCATGATCACGCAACTCACTCAGAATCAAAGGCGCGGACTGGCAATTGGCATTCTGGTGCTGCTCATTACTCTTTTTTATTTACTGGCAATCAACCCGATTCTTGCCTTGCATCGCTATTACGACGAGACAATATCTGATCTCTCCTTTCAGATAAGCAGATTTGAAGGCATCGCAACATCTCAATCTGTCGATCAGGCTGCCATGGAAAAACTGCTGCGACGAAATTCATCGCAAAGGTATTACCTGAAAAACTCCAAACCAGCATTGGCTTCAACGGAACTTCAGCAGCTGGTAAGGAAAACCATCGATAGCGGGACAGGCGCACTGATCAGCACACAAGTTATTACCCGACAAAGCAACTCTGCCGAAGATGCTGTTACCGTCCGAGTACGCATGACAGGGGATATTATTGCTATGCAAAAAGCTCTTTATTCTCTCGAAAACAGCAATCCTTTCCTCTTCCTGGATAATCTGGCTATTATTTCTTCCTCCGGCTCACGTCGGTTAATCAAATCCCCCCAACAGGGTAACGGACAAATGAATATCAGCTTCGATGTCAGTGGCTACCCGCAACCCAATGCTACCGACAAGCAAAGTTAGTATGTACAACTTTCAAGCAAAATTTCTTGTCAGCATGTGTGCAATCCTGTTGCTTATCATTGGATGGGAGATGCTCCCCGAGCAAAACACATCTCTGTCAGTTGCAGAGGAGAATCTCGCTCAGAAAGATGTTGGCTCACTACTCGCGGATATCACTGCGTTGGTCAAGATGCCGCCATTACGAAAATTCAGCATGATTGTTGATCGTCCATTATTTGATCCAACACGCAGACCAGCCCCCACTGCGGCAGGTAGTACCGGCGAAGTTTCAGTGGTTTTCCGCCAGATGGTACTGACGGGGGTGATCATCACGCCTGAAAAGAATATGGCTATCCTGCAAAACAAGAAGCAAAAACAAACCATTCGCCTTGAACCCGGAGAATCGGTTCAATCATGGCTACTTGACGAAATTCACCCGGATCGTGCGATTTTCCGCAAGGGTACTCAGCTTCAGGAGCTGTTTCTGGTCAAAAAACCTGCAAAACAGGAGCGGGCCGTGAAATCCCTCGCCCCACGACCTGATGACAAGCCCCTGATAGGGAAAAAGATGTAACGACCACGCCGGACCGTCGGGGGGGTTGAATAGTGACCGATTTCACATAAAACTGTACCAAACCCTGCAACCATTGTGTGTGCAGAGAGGACAGTGAACATAATGAAATCAATAGTGCACAGTGCGATCATCATTCTACTGGCATGCAGCATTGGCAGTTGCTCGCGCTTCCTTGCCGATGATGAATCAGAGGCACCAGCGACCGATGGACAGGTCACCATGGCAATGGTCACCAAGGACTCACAAGCTGACGCGAAAACCCCGGCGACTCATCAACCGATGCCCACCGCCAGCAATGAGAATCAGGCGACCTCCCGCGGCCTGCAGGCCGATGTATTTGTCGGTACCGGACAGTTTATTGATCGGACCGTTCGCCTTTTACCCAACGCAGCAAAAGAATCAGACGGGAGCTATACGCTGAATTTTCAGGGTACCGAGATTCATGAGGTAGTCCGCACTATCCTGGGGGAGATCCTTCATGCTGCTTATGCCATTGATGACAATGTAAAAGGCCTGGTCAACCTGCAAACCAGTGACCCAATCAGTGCCGACTCACTCATCCCCACGCTTGAGGCCCTGCTTAGAATGAAAGGAGCGGTTCTTGTCCAGTCCGGGGGGCTATACAAGATAGTTCCGGAGGGACAGGCCCTTTCCGCAGCTATCAGCCCGCAAACACGACTGATCCGCGATAAAGGCTTCCAGATTCTGGCGGTTCCACTCCGCTACCTGGCAGCAGAGGAAATGGAAAAAATCCTCAGGCCCCTGCAACAATCAAAAAATACGTTACAGGTTGACAGAAACCGGAACCTTCTCATTATGTCCGGTACTCAGGACGAACTTGAGAGCATGTTGCGTACCGTCAAAGTTTTTGATATCAATCAACTCAGTGGGATGTCCGTTGGCCTGTTCAAGCTTGCATCGGTCGATGCCGGCGCAGTCGTCGATGAACTCGAGGAAATTTTTGGCGGCGACTCGAATAGTGTCGCCGGAGGCATGCTCAAATTTACCCAGATAGAACGGCTTAACTCGGTACTGGTCCTCACCCCGCAGCCGGAATACCTGGAAGAAGTACAAACCTGGATCACCCGCCTGGACCAGACAGAAGAAGGTAGCGGTATAGGTTTACATGTATATTTTGTACAGAACGGCCAGGCTTCAAGAATTGCAGAACTGCTGGAACAATTGTTTCCTAATCAGGATACCACCGGCACAACGCCGACCAGCTCAAGAAATCAGACTTCCGGAGTAGCTCCCGGCACTAAACCCGCTATTATTCAGTCGAGATCCCTGACCAACCCGGCTGGTTTCCCTGCAGAAAAAAACACGATAACGGGCAGCGCTGCACCCGGGAAGGTTCAGCAGGACGGGGAGCTGAATGTAGGTTATGTGAAATTTATCGCTGATGAAGATAATAATGCCATCGTCATCAAAGCTTCTTTGACGGATTACGCCAAAGTTGAGAAGGTTATTCAGAAACTTGACATCCTGCCGCTGCAGGTCCTGATCGAGACGACCATCGCAGATGTTACGCTCAGTGATGAACTGAGCTTGGGCGTTGAGTGGTTTTTCAAGAACGAGCTCAGCAATTACTCGGGTAAAGGATTGCTGGACCTCGGTGCAGGCGGAATCGGACCGGTAGTACCCGGTTTCTCTTACTCTATCGTAGACTCCAGCGATATCCTGCGTGGCGTTCTGAATACACTGGCCAGCGAATCCAAGGCCACAATCATTTCATCGCCATCACTGATGGTTTTGGACAATCACACCGCAGAAATACGCGTAGGCGATCAGGTCCCGGTTCGCACGTCAGAGGCTTCCAGTATTGCCCAGTCTGGTGACAACAACACAATTATTGCAAGCACGATCCAATACAGGGATACAGGCGTCATTTTAACGGTCACACCACGAGTTAACATAAGTGGAATGGTCATTCTGGAAATCACTCAGGATGTAAATGATGTCGCTCAGACCACTACCTCGGGCATCGATTCGCCGACTATTAACCAGCGGCGCATACAGACGACTGTAGCCGTGAACAGTGGCGATAGCATTGCACTGGGCGGACTGATCCGTGAGGGTACAGCGGATTCCAGCTCCGGTATTCCGGGCCTGCGCAACCTCCCCGGCATTGGCTGGCTGTTTGGATCCGAAACTACGCGTAAAGCCCGTACCGAGGCGTTGATCTTGATAACGCCCACAGTCGTTGGCGACAGAAACAAAGCCCGTTCGATCACTGAAGAGTACCGAGACAGAATGAAGAATCTGTCCGATTTCTTCCCGGCAGAATAAAAAACGCGGCCAGATTTGCGAAAACTGCATCCTCTTAGCATGGATCGGGGATTTCTACTCTTACTTTTAGTGCTTTCAGATTCTGTTTACGATTTTCCTGTTCGGCAGATACATCAAATAGAATCGCAACAATCTATATTCACCAACTTTAAAGAGCAGAAATACAGTTTTCTCCTACTAGTCAAATTAGCCGGAACAATCCTATTCTATTCTCAACAAAAGAAAACATTTGCAATAATAAATACTCTTGACAGCACGATGCGCGCCAAGCCTTACTTATCAAACCTATTATCTGGCAGGAAAAACTCAGCGCTTACAAGCAAGAATTTAGCTTGAAGCAAAATAAACCTTTCAGTGCTTCCGTCGGCCTTCATGCCGCACAGCACTACGCTCTCCCAAAGTAGTAATCCTCATAACCTAAATACAGTTTTCTCCTACTGGCTGACCAGAGCCCTGTAAATCTATGCTTAATCCGCACGGGATAGACCCGGACAACTGCGTCATGTTGGAAATAGAACTACAGCGTGATGCGCATGAAAACAAAATTTGTAAATCGGGCAAGTAGCGGCCTGGCACTACAGGGGAACAAAAAATGCAAGCTAAGCAGCATTCAACAGCAATTTCTTTGCAACACTGGAATACCGCGATGATGCGTCACTGGTTAAGTGCCATCCTGCTGGTTTCCGGAATTTTCCTCTTTCAAGGCGCAAGTAATGCCAGCATCACGGTTAACGTGGTCGATCCGGACGGGACACCCGTCGCCGGTTTCCGCTGGTTGCTGGAAGAAGACAACACGGCGCCGGTAATAACGGGGGAGCATGTGGTCCCCGGCCCGGTGACGCCGGGAAGCGAGCCCGAGGCGGCGCTTGGCCCGAACCCCGGTAGCATAAACAACCTGTCAATCAGCATCCATCGCAGTCATTCGCCGGTCGTAAAGAGCGGCGAAACCGTTTCAGATGAGGCGACGATCAGCACGCTTTCGGATGAAGTCACGCCTCTTCCGGATCGGCGTTACATGCTTTCGGTCTTGCCGCTCAGCGGCGACTACACCGTTGGTGGGGCGAATGTGGCAGCGGGGCAGACTGAGGTGACGATCATCGTCACACCTCATCCCCTCGGTACGGCACAGATCACCGTTAAAGTTTTTGAGGACCTCAAGCCACTGAACAACTGGCCGAATGCAACGGAACCCGGGCTGGAGGGATTCAAGGTACGCCTGAAAGATACCGCCGATTCCCAGATGCAGGATATCTATGGTAACCCGGTCGGTACGACCTACGAGCAGGGCGCCGACTGCGGATTGCCGGATCCCGATGAGTTTTGTTTCGATGGCGATGATAATCCTATCGTCGTGGCATTTGGCCCGGGCTACGAAGTCACCGATGAAAACGGTGAGGCCGAAATCAAATATCTTGCTCCGGGCAAATACGGTGTCGTGATTATTCCCCCGATTATCGATCCGGACACCGGGTTGCCGGTTGAATGGCATCAGACGACGACGATCGAGGGCACACCACTGATTGACGCATGGGTTCGGCCTGATGAGCCCGCTTTCTGGGTGGAATTCGGGCCATTGATGTGGCACACGTTCTTCGGATTCGTCAGAAATTTTGATGGCATCGACGGAGGCACGGTCGACGTTACCGGCCAGGGTCGCAAGGGGCGTACCAGCCGTCCGCCGGCCATTGAGTTCTCTGATGGCCCGCCGCCATCAACCTCGGCCTGTCAGATCGGCGTTAATGCACTGGTGGGTGGCGGCACCACAGAGGCAGTCTATGTTGCGACCTGTGAGGAAGATGGATTCTTCACGATTGAGGATGTTCCAAATGGCACTTATCAACTCGTCATGTGGGACGCGTATTTGGATCACATCATCGGTTTCAGCACCTTCATCGTCGACGACCTGACGCCGGCAACGCTGGAACTCGGTAGTGTCCTTACGCCAATGTGGTTCGGTGAGCACGAGCACTGGGTCTTCTTCGATACGGATGGTGATGGTTTCAGAGACCCCGGCGAACTCGGTATGCCTGAGCAGAACGTCAATCTGCGCTGGCGGGATGGTTCGATCATCCAGGCGTTCCCGACTGATCTTGGCGGCTATGTGCCGTTCGAAGAAGTCTTTCCGCGCTTCCACTGGGAAGTGGCAGAGATCGATTTCGGTCGCTACAAAGCCACGGGTCTGACCACGGTCGTCGATGACGGCGGTCCGGTTCCCGATGAGGTAGATCTGCCAGAAGGAACCGGGTATCAGGATCCTGCAGTTCCATTTGCCGAGGGCAGGCGCAATCCCGCCATCGATCCGGACACGGGCAACCCGTATTTCACCCAGACCGGGCCGGTTCTGACCCAGGCCTATCAGACTTTCGCCACGCAGAATGTGCGCTTCGAATGGGGCAAACAGCTCTACGAATCGGGCCAGAATGGCGGCATCTCTGGCATGGTCTTCTATGCAACGACGAGGGCCGAAGATGACCCGCGTTATGCGGCAGGTGAGGAATGGGAGACGGGTATCCCGCGTGTGCAGGTCAACCTGTATGAGGACTTTTTTCCTGATGAAGATGGAATTCCGGACGACCAGAACGGCGTCGCAGGCGATGCGGACACCGACGGCTCGGATGGTTTCAACAAGGCCGACGTAGACAACTACCCGCTCGGTTGGGCCGATGGTGAAGTCAGAGGCGGCGAAGATGTCGACTGGAATGATAACGGCGTCTTCGATACAGGCGATGCCGTACGCGTCACCTGGACAGACAGTTGGGATGACAATCTGCCCGAGGGTTGTGTCGGGTCCGTCCTGCCTCTAGAGATTCATGCGACAACCATACCGATCACAGATTGTGTCGAAGGCCTGCGGACGTGGAACCAGACCCGCCCGGGGTTGTTCGATGGCGGTTACGCGTTCGGACCCAATGTGACCGGCGATGGCAGTCCGGAACTCGTGGCCGGGATGTACATTGTCGAAACAGCGACACCTCCGGGGTACGTATTGCTCAAGGAAGAGGATCGCAACGTGGACTTCGGCCTGACCTTCATACCGAGCCCGTTACTGCTTCCGCCAGTCTGTGTGGGTGACGATCATATCGTGCCGGCAGAAATGTCCCTGTTCCCGGGCGAACCCGCACCCTGGGCCGGTGAGCCGCGACCATTGTGTGATCGAAAACAGATCATGCTGTCCGACAAGCAGAATGCGGCGGGGGATTTCTTCCTGTTCACCTATGTTCCCAAGTCTGCCCGCATGGTTGGGCTCGTCACCAATGACCTGGGTGCCGAAATCGATCCGGCCAAGCCGCAGTTCCAGGAAAAATATGCACCTCCGTGGATCCCGATTTCGGTTCGGGATTACAGCAACAAGGAAATCCTTCGTTTCTACGCCGATGAGTTTGGCCAGTACAACGCACTGGTACCTTCGACCTACTCGATCGACATAGCGAATGCGACGGGTGTCGGGCCGGCAATGCATGAGTTTTGCCTGAATCACCCGGGCCCCATTGCAAACGTTGATTTTGATGGTGCCCCCGGGGATGGCACAGATGGCGACGGAGACGCAGAATTCGTCACCGATCCAGCATTCAGTCCCCTGTACAGCACGACCTGTTTCAATTACGACTTTTGGCCGGGCAAGACGACGTACCTGGATACACCAGTCGTCAGCACCGCAGCCTATGTCGGTCCTTCCCAGGAACAGGTTGATTGTGAGTGTGCAGACGGCACGCCGGTCATTCGTGATGTGATGGGACCGGGTGGCATGCCGGCCTTCGTTCCGACTGCCGGCGGTACGGTCACGATCACTTCGATGGGAACGATCCAGGTGCCCAATCCGGGTTATCCGGGTGGGATGGATCCACCGGTCGTGCCGAAAACGATTCCCCGAGACTATGGTTTTGGCGTCGATGAAGGTACGGTCACGGTGGGCGCCTTTGAAATCGACCCGGCCGACGTCACCTGGACCAACGGTGCGATCGAACTCGACCTCAGTCCGTTACCCGCGGGTTTGGCGACGGGTCAACTGATGGTGACCAATAGCGCAGGCGTGCAAACCAAGATCGGTCTCACGCTGGTAGTTGGTGACGAGATTGCTCCCATCCTTGTCGTCGGTGCGGGTGAGGCATTCACGTCCATCCAGTCGGCGGTCGATGCGGCCAGCGACGGCACGCTGATCCTTGTCAAGCCGGGTATCTACCGTGAGAACATCATTGTCACCAAGAAACTACGTATTCAGGGCGCGGGTGCCGGATCCACCATCGTCGATGCGATTCATTTCCCGGGCACGGCACTGACAGCTTACCGGGTCACACTGGACGCATTGCTGCTTGCAGGCGAGATCGGAATATTACCCGGTCAGGGTGATCCGGATCCGACCCGGCCGTTCTTCAACGGTCAGGAAGGCTCCGGCTTCCTCGTCGCACCGTTAGATGGTGTGTTCGATGCCACCGACCCGGCCAGGATCGACGGCTTCCAGATTCGCGGTGCAGATCTTGGCAGCGCCATATTCGTCAACGCCTACGCTCATGAGCTGGATATCAGCAACAACAAGCTGATCAGCAACAAGGGCCTGGCAGGCGGCGGCATCCGGGTGGGCTCGCCGAGCACCACGGCCGTGGCTTTCGGTATTGTTCAGGAAATCGAAACCAGCCCGAATGACAATCTCGATATCCACCATAATCATGTGCTCTATAACAGCAGCTGGAACAATGGTGGTGGCGTTGCCATCCATGACGGTGCTGACAACTACAGTGTCGTTGACAACCTCATCTGCGGTAATCGTGCTAACTGGGGCGGTGGCGGTGTCGCCCATGTCGGCCGCAGTGACGGTGGCTTGATCGCCAACAACATGATCATCTTCAACGAGCAATTCCAGGGCGATCAGATCGGGCTGGGTAGCGGCGGTGGCGGTATCGATATTTTCGGTGAACCCGCCTCAGCGCTGGAGTGGGGCAACGATGAGGCGGATCAGGATGAAGATGATGACGATGGGGACGAAGACGACGCCCCGATCGGTACGCTGACCAAAGGTACGGGTTCGGTGCAGATCATATCGAACCTGGTGCAGGGAAATATGTCGGGTGCCGGTGATGGCGGCGGCATCAACCTGCGCTTTATCAACGGGCAGGATGTGGAAGCATCAGCGGATCCGGCTGACTGGTACTCGGTTGAGGTTTACAACAACATGGTTGTGAACAATGTCTCAGGCGTGGCCGGTGGTGGTATTGGCCTGCAGGATGTGGCGCAAGCCAGTATTGTGCACAACACGGTCGCCAATAACGACAGCATTGCGATCGGCGCCCTGGCCTTCGCTCCGGGTGTAATACAGGAAGAGTCGACACCCCAGGTTGGCGGTATCGTATCGCGAGCCCACAGCGAGGGGCTGGCCGGTGTACTGCCAGTGGGGGAATCGGATTTTTCAGATCCGGCCTTCTTCAATAATATTATCTGGCACAACCGGTCCTTCTACTGGGATGCTGATGTTCCGGCATCCAGCCAACTGGTACCCCTGAGCCTCCACCCAAGTAATGCGACGGGCTCGGATTATTGGGACCTCGGTGTCATCGGCACAGATACGCTCGAGCAGCTCAGTCCGACCAATACGATTCTGTCGGCGCTGCTGCAACCGGATACCGTTCTGTATTACCCAAGTGATGCCAATGAGGCCGGCGATCCACAGTTCGTCGCCGAGTACTCGCTGACGATCAGAACGGGTGCCGAGCCGGAGGAAGGCGGAAACTTCATAACGGGTTTCATCGAGCCGCTCAGCCTGTGGAATCCACTCACCGGTGCGCTGTTGGGTGACTACCATGTGAGTGAATTTTCACCTGCCGGTTCGAGTGCATTGCCGGTCGACTATGGAGCGATCCCGGAATTGGCGGCTGATTTTGACGGCGCGACGCGGCCGGAGGGTTCCACAACATCAGCGGACTGTCCTGTCGCGCCCTGTCCCGATATCGGTGCCGATGAATTGCCTGCCGGAGTCTACCCGGGTGAGGCCGATGCCGATTGGGATGGCGTAACTGACGACGTAGACAACTGCACCGATGTTGCCAACGCCGATCAGCGCGACACCAACGGTGATGGCTACGGCAATATCTGTGACGCCGACCTCAATAACGATGGCGTCGTGAACTTTGCCGACTTTGGCATCATGAGGTCAGTGTTCTTCACGGCCGATCCGGATGCAGACCTGAACGGTGACGGGTTCGTGAACTTTAGCGACTTCGGCATCCTGAAGGCTATGTTCTTCAGCCCGCCGGGCCCATCAGGGACTGCCCCGTGAGTCTGGACAGGATAATCATCATGAAAAACAAACTCATTAAACAACCAATGAAAGAGATTCTGCAGGAGCAAAACATCATGACTCGCTTCAAAATGAAAACACTAGCCGGAGCAATGTTTGCTCTACTCTGGGGGTTTGCCGGGCCGGCTAATGCGACCTTCTTCGTCCAGTGCCCTGGAGACGCTGATGGTGACGCAGTCATCGATGCTGCTGTAGATCCTAACGACAGCCATTATCCGGACGGAGCTTACTCTTATCCTGACGATAACCGTTGCTTTCACGTTACGGCTGGAGATGGCTGGGTCAATCTGGCGGGAAGACCAGAGCCCTACTATTTCTTTAGCTACCATGATGTGACCGGGGTTCCCGAAGCAGATGTAGCGATTGAAGGGTATGTGGCACATGAGAATCCTGCACCAACCATTATTCAGGATGAAGGCGATCTGCTCTATGTCACGCTGAGTAATGTCGGCATGCTCCAACGACCTGACCTTGCTGATACACACTCAATTCACTATCACGGCTTTCCGGAGGCTTCCACGACTTTTGACGGTGTCCCGGAAATGACCATCTCGATTAATGAAGGCGCCAGCCTGACTTACTTCTATAAAGCTGTCGAGCCGGGAACCTTCTTCTGGCATTGCCATGTGGAGGCTTCCGAGCATATGCAAATGGGCATGATCGGCAACCTGTGGGTACGACCTGCTCAAAATCGTTTGCCTGATGGCTATGTTTTGAATCCAGGCCCTGACCAACACGTTCATTCGAACCCCGATAATCTCCTCGGCACGACCGATCGAAATCAGGATAATCCTATCGATGGCGATAAATACGTCTTTAACGATGGCGACGGCACAACGCGATACGACGTAGAGTATCCGGTGCAGATCACTACCTGGGATCCGGTTTTCCACGATGCCAGCCGTGACACGCAGCCGCTGCCTTTCATTGAAATGGACGACACCCTGGCGATGATCAACGGCCGGGTCTATCCCGACACGATTATCGAAACACCCTTTCCCAGCCCTGTTGAGACGCTCGGATATGGCGCTGATACGGAAATCCAGCCCGTAAATACGATGATCAGGGCCACCCAGGGCGAGCAACTCATGTTGAGATTGTCTAATGTCAGCACCACCGATCAACTGACGGTTCGCACACTGGGTCTGACGATGAAGGTTGTCGGCGCCGGCGGTAGAATTTTTCGCGGCCGCGGCGAGGTAGATGGCCTGGACATGTTTTATGAGACGAGCACGATCGAGCTGTCAGGCGGTGATGCACGATCAGTGATCATCGACACAACTGATGCCGCTCCCGGTACCTATTTCCTCTACACAACGCACCTTGAGTTTCTCAGCAACGACACCGAGGACTACGGTGGTGCCATGACGGAAATACAAATTGCTGCTGCTCCTTGAGCATAAGCGGAAAGAAAAACAAAGCCAGGAAATGCTGAGAGAAATATGCCGAGTAGGAAACAAGTTATGAACATACAGCAAAACAGAACCTTAACGAAAATCGCCGCACTTGCGACTGTGTTGTCGATAGCGCTAGCCGGTATTGCACAGGCTGGTATCCAGGGCATAACGGGTATAAGCCCGGCCCCGGCCTTCAGCTTCACGGCCAAAGCCGATTCGATCACCTCCGGAGATGGCTCCAGCGTTTATATGTGGGGTTATTCAGATGATGGTGGTCACAACAACCAGATCATGCAATATCCCGGTCCCACAATGATTGTGACCGAAGGCGATGTTGTCACCATCCAATTGACTAATGATCTGCCTGATCCTGTCAACAACCGCGTATCAATGATTTTCCCGGGACAGGTAGTCTCTGCCACGGGCGGATCTACCGGCCTGATGACACAGGAGAGTGACGGTCCTGCCGACATTGTGACGTATACCTTTACAGCAAGTCATCCGGGCACCTATGTTTACCACAGCGGTACGCGACCTGAATTACAGACGGAAATGGGCCTGCTCGGCGCTCTTGTGGTTCGACCAGCAGTAGATGGCACTACAACTGCATATGGTCCCAACACAGGCACAGAATATGAGAATGAATGGCTTTACCTGGTATCCCAGGTCGACAGCTACATTCACACCCTGGTACAACTCGGAAACATCGACCAGGTAGATATGGCGAAGCAGAAGCCACGCCAGTGGTTTATCAACGGCCGCAGCCTGTCTGATGACCTGTTCCCCGATTTTGCGCCGTGGTTACCGACTCAACCCTACAGCGCACTTATTATTACTGCACCAGGTCACCGGGTTCTGGCACGTTTTGTCGGCGCATCGCGAGATACACACCCACCGCATCTGCATGGCAACAATTTCACGATGGTCGCCCGTGACGGCCGGGTACTGCAAACCGCACCCGGCGCAGGAGGCGACCTGGCTATAAGCGACAATACGATGTCAGTTGTTTCACTGGCGACTCATGACGCCATCTGGCAATGGACCGGCAAAGACCTTGGCTGGGACATCTACGGCAATCCCGTACCTGATTGTGTTGACCAGGTTGATAATCGCACGGGTGTTGCACCACCCGATGGTTATGACGATGCTGGTGCCAATGCGTGGGAATGGTGTGCCGATGATGCCAAACCATTTCCAGTCGTACTGCCTGAACTGCAAGACATGATGTTCGGCGGATTCTATAGCGGCAGCCCATTTCTGGGCAGCTATGGCTCACTTCCAGTCGGTGAAGGCGGCCTCAACCTGTGGAATGGATACCTGTATCCCTGGCATTCACACACTGAATTTGAACTTACGAATGACGATGTCTTTCCAGGTGGAATGTTCACGGCCATTCTCATCGTGCCACCGGCACCATAAGCCCAGGTAAGAGGCGAGGAAAAGAACATGGATAGCCAGAAATTAACGAAGAGGCAGAGTGATATGAAAAGGCTTGGGAAAATAGGTCTAGGGAAAATCGGTCTGATGACCATCGCCCTCTCCCTGATGGCAGGGTCTGCGGGAGCTGCGGTCGAAAACCTTGTAGCAAAGGAATTCACTAAAGTTATGCCCGACGGCGTTGCAATTGCAATGTGGGGATTCGCAAGGGCAAGCGATACCAGCTGCCCCAGTACCAGCATCGTCGAGGGGCCATCAGCACCCGGACCCTTCATAATTGTTCCGCACTTTGACGACGTTCTGGAAATCAACTTATGTAATGAGTTGGATGAACCGGTTTCTGTCGTGATTCCGGGGCAGGCAATGCCGAAAAATGGGGTAGCCGGAACCCTGCTATCACCGGTGTATCACACAGCCGGCAAGTTTGCAGGTCGGGTGCGATCCTTCACACAAGAAGCTGCTGCTTCAGGTGGAACCCAATCCTATACATGGGATGCATACAAACATGGCACCTATATGTACGAGAGTGGCTCGCATCCCCAGGTCCAGATTCAAATGGGCCTGTATGGCGGCATGAAGAAAGACTTTGGCGCGTGGCGCCTTGCGTATGACGGCAATGCTCATCAGTTGGGCGGGTTCTTTTATGACCATGAAGCCATACTGTTCTACAGTGAAATCGACCGGGCATTGCATGATGCCGTAGGCGCAGGCACCTACGATCCTGAAGGCGATCCGGCCCTCGTTATGACCAGTATCGCCGATTATCATGCCGACTATGGCCTGATCAACGGACAGGCATTCCCGGCCGTTGCTCCGATCGTGATTGGAACTTCTGGCGATACGCTACTACGTTTTTATAGTGCCAGCCCCGACGACCGGACACCGGTCATGCAGGGTCTTTATGCTAAACACATAGCACAGGATGGCAAATTGTATCCCTATTTCAGCGAGCAATACTCCCTGAGGCTGCCCGCTGGTTCGACACGGGATGTAATGTTAACCGTTGATTGCATGCAAGCAGGTACACCGGGCCGACACGTCCTCTACGATGCTCGCATGAAACTGACCAATGCAGGATCTGCATCTGCCGGTGGCATGCGTATAAACCTGCAACTGTGCGATCCCCCTGCCGACGCAGATTTAGATGGCCTGCCTGATGATCAGGACAACTGCACCAATACCAGCAATTCTGACCAGCGCGACACCGATGGCGATGGCTACGGCAACGTTTGTGATGCAGATTTCAACAACGACGGTACCGTTAACTTTAGTGACCTGGGAATCATGAGGGATCGATTCTACGACAGTGATCCGGACGCAGATCTGGATGGTAGTGGCATCGTGAACTATGGTGATCTGGGGATCATGAGGAGCCAGTTCTTCCAAACACCTGGGCCCAGCGCACTGGGAGATTAAGGGTACTTTATTAACATATTAGGGACGGTTTTATACCGACTGATCTACGATGGCCTGGTGGAGCCACGCAAATCAGAAATTAAGTTAAATTGTTGAAAATATACACTTTTACCCTACTTACGACCCCGCCCCTAGCCCCTTATTATTAGGGCCGATGAAGTAATTATACGGAAATACGATGATGACAACTATAAAAAGACTTTTGGCAGTTGGATTGCTTGCGGTCAGCTTTAGTGCGGCCCAGGCAGCTTCAATTACCCTCAACCCGTCTGCAGCTTCAGTGGGGGTTGGCGGCACAGTAGACGTAACTTTCACGATGAACTTTACCGGCCAGGCAACCCTGGGTGGCGGTTTTGATCTTCTCTATAATGCTGCGGTACTCAGTCTTGATACTTGGAGCTATGAAGAAATTGGCGACCCGGATTTTCTTGGCCCAGCGACTCCAGGCGTAGGCTCAATCACTGCAATTGCCTTTGGTGATTTTGCCGGATTAACGGGTCCTGCATGGTTCGGAACCGCCTCTTTCTCGGCGATTGGCGCAGGTACGGCTAATTTCGCTATGAGCGACAATGTCGGTCCGGCCGGACCATTTATTGACCTCGTCACCTATGCTCCAATTACGGTTTCATATGTTACTTCAGGTTTTGAGGTTACAGCTGTACCTGTTCCTGCAGCCGCCTGGCTGTTTGCCAGTGCTTTTACCGGTCTGATATGGGTTAGACTACAGAATCCCATCTCCGTCTGATCCAGTAAATACACCTATGAAAGAGGTGAGCGATATCGCGCTCACCTCTTTTTTGAAAATGAAGATTGCAAAGGCGATCTCTTCTTATAACGAAGCTCGGCAGGCACCATAAAAAGGCAACCGGCTACTCTGAACCAAACTAACAACTCTGACGAAACCCTGGATGCCTGCTAACGAGCACATCACTTACAAGCTTTATATAAGCGCAAACAGACGATGAGGGGGACGTTGTTGCTACAGGAGAAACACCGAACCATGTCCAACTTTAACCCGGGTATTCGTCATTTCTCACTCGCGGACCTCTCCGCCACATTAATCGCAATTATGCTATTGACCTGTCTGACCACGACGGGATATTCGGCAACTTCAAAAGTGACGACTGAGTCTGCAGAAGCGGCACCTGATCAACTGTCTAACCCGGTTGAGAAAACAAAGAACATCGAAGACAGCGGGATACGTGTTGAAAATATTCGTCTGACCGCAGCAAATTATATGCTGGATTTCCGCTACACAGTGACCGATCCCGAAAAGGCCGCACTGGTGATCAATCGAAAAATACAGCCCGTCCTGATCGACGAAGCCAGCGGCGCAAAAATGGCCGTCACATCGACATCAAAGCTCGGCGCACTTCGACATACAGGCCACAATCTGATTGCCGGCCGTAGCTACTTCGCTCTGTTTGCAAACCCCGGTCAATACATCAAGCCCGGATCAAAAGTAACGGTCGTCATGGGTGATTTCCGACTGGAAGACCTTATTGTCGAATGACGAATGGCAGATGGAGAAGTGCAATGAATCAGCGTACTCTCATCATTCTGCTCGGCATGATACTGGCGGTTATTGCCACCAGTGCTGATGCGCGACCGGGCACCATAGGCCCTAAACTCCAAACAGTACTTTCAACAGCAACTGCGAACCAGCAGATTCCGGTCATCATCAGATTATCTGATAAAGCCAATATCAGCCAATTCAGGGGACGAAACCTGCGCATCCGCAGGTCCAGAATGATCAAGGCACTCAAGCAACAAGCCAATATCAGCCAAAATAATCTAAAAAGATTTGTTCGCAAGCAAGGTGTAACAAAAACCAAAGAACTCTGGCTGATCAATGGTATGGCCGTCACACTGCCCGCCAAAGCAATCCGGAAATTAAGGCGCCTGCCTCGAGTCGAGAGCATTGAGCTGGATTATACGATCACCCTCGCTAATGCAGCGGCTGCAACGCCTTTGCTCCGAATCTTCGATGCAACAGTTGATGAGGCTGCTGGTTCAGTAGTCTTCGATCTCACTTTATCGACTCTCGCCAGTCAACTGGTCACGGTGGATTATACCGTGAGTAACGGCACAGCCAGTGCTGGAACAGACTTCACCAGTGTGAGCGGTCAGCTGAGTTTTATCATACCAAACAACCTGCACCAGACAATCACCGTGCCGATACTGGAAGATGTTGCTATTGAACCTGATGAAACTTTTACCGTGACGTTGAGCAATGTCGCTAATGCCACGTTGGCAGATGGCATAGCTGTGGGTACTATCACCGACAACGATGCATCGCACTATCTGCGAATCGATGATGTGACAGTCGATGAGTCCCTGGCCAACGCAACCTTCACGGTCAGCCTCTCGCAGACCAGCACCCAGACAGTCACGGTTGACTATGCAAGCAGTAACAACACAGCAACTGCCGGCGCTGATTACATGGCAGTTAGTGGTCAGCTTAGTTTTGCTCCGAGTGACACAACGCAGACCATACTGGTACCGATTCTGGAAGATACTGCCAATGAGGCAACCGAAGACTTCACCATAACGCTCAGTAACCCTGTCGGTGCAACTATTGCTGACTTGAGTGGCAGCGGCCAAATTCTTGATAATGACGCACCTGCCGGGCTACCGGAACCGAACCTCTCGCTGATCAAGGCACCGGATGTCTGGGCACTTGGATACACAGGCCAGGGGATCGTTATTGCCAGCCTGGATAGTGGTGTAGATCTGAGCCATCCGGATCTGGCTACAAAATGGCGAGGCGGCAGCAACAGCTGGTTTGACCCACATAACGAGCACCCGTCCATTCCTTATGATAAGGCTGGGCACGGCACACAAACCATGGGTCTCATGGTGGGCAGTGACGTTTCAGGCGGAACGAGGGCAACAACCGGTGCTGCCCCAAATGCCAGATGGATCGCTGCAAAAATATTCAATGATGCAGGTGATGCACCGGTTAGTGAAATTCATAGCAGTTTCCAGTGGCTGATGGATCCGGACGGAAATCCTGAAACCGACGACATCCCCGATATCGTCAATAGCTCATGGGGACTTCAGGAGAATGTAAACCAGTGTATTCCGACCTTTCAACCAGATATACAGGCGCTCAAGGCAGCCGGTATCGCTGTAGTGTTCTCAGCCGGAAACGTGGGCCCCGGTGCTAATACCAGCATAAGCCCCGCCAATATTGCCGAATCCTTTGCGATCGGCGCAGTGAATAATGCACAGAATATTGCGAGTTTCAGCAGTCGCGGAACATCAACCTGCGACGACGCTATCTTCCCTGAAATCGTTGCCCCCGGCGTATTGGTCAATACAACCGACATCGCACTGCTTGGTATGCCGCTTTATGCGAATAAATCCGGCACATCCTTTGCTGCCCCGCACATCTCTGCAGTCATGGCACTACTACTCAGCGCTTTCCCGGACAAGAGTGTTACTGAACTTGAAGATGCCCTGATTCAGTCGGCGATCGATCTTGGCACACCCGGCGCGGACAACGACTATGGCTATGGCCTGGTCGATGCGGCAGCAGCCTATGATTATCTTCACTGCCCGCCAGGGAGCGTTGACACTGATGCAGATGGCATCGTCGATAGCTGTGACAACTGCATATTGGACAGTAATCCGGATCAACGGGATACCAACGGCGATGGTTTTGGTAACCAGTGCGATGCTGATCTCAATAATGATGGCAACGTAAACTTTAGTGATCTGGGTTTAATCAAATCAGTATTTTTTAAGGCCAGCACAGACCCGGGCTTTGATCCGGATGCCGATCTAAATGATGACGGTTTCATTAATTTTTCAGACCTGGGAATAATGAAACTCGGTTTCTTTGCCCCACCAGGACCATCAGGTCTGATGCCATGACTGTTTGCTCCCCCTGCGGCTGTACAGTGTGAATCGACATGAACAGTCTACTTATTCATGTCTTTGCATGTGTGCTCATTCTTGGCTCATTCGGTATTCCACCAGCCTACGCTCAGCGCGATGATGTACTTATTATAGTTAACGATAATTCATCAGACTCAAAGAAAGTCGGTGAATACTATGCCAGTCAGCGCAACATCAGCTTCAATAACATCGTCCATGTCCGGATCCGTAACAGTTACTTCATAAGCTGGGATGAATTCAGGGATCTTCGTGATCAGGTTATTCATTTCATG
>NZCC01000057.1 GCA_002688175.1 Chromatiales bacterium | reverse complement strand
TCCTTGCCGAGTTCTTCAATTTCGTACAGCGGTGGACGCTCAGCTTCCGGCAGGTCACCCAGAAAGGCAAATACCACACCGTATTTTTCATCAACCGGATAGCTGTCTACCTTGGCACGTGCAGGGGGCTCGCTCTCCCCCATGGGTGGAATCCTGGTGCACTGGCCATCGGCGTCAAATTCCCAGCCGTGATAAGGGCACTGCACACAGTCATCGATTACTTTGCCTTCGCCTAACGAACCACCGCGGTGGATGCAGGTATCACTGAGGACACGGGCATTGCCGCCTGAGTCACGAAAGACCACCAGCCGTACGCCCAGTAATTCGGCCCGGCGTGGATTTTTCTGATCAAGTTCTTCGCTGCTGCAGACCGGGTACCAAAAATTGATATACATTGCTTTGTGACTCCGTGGGCAAAGGTAAAGACGGCTTGGCTTGTCCGTGCATCCGGAAGGTGTCTGTAAACCACTCAACCGGGACGGGCTGGCTTTAAGTAATAACCTGTATTACCCGGCTTCAGAGTAAGGGTTTATACGTACAGTAACGGGGTAATTGGTGTCAGACACCAATTCTTAGCTGCTGTTGAAGCGGCGATGATAATAGATGCGATAGGTGCACCCGTCAGGCTGGATCAGCCTTCTCAGGCCGGCTTATCCGGGGAGTTTTTCTTTTCCCGCAGGAATTCCCGCAAAGCCTCATTCACAGACGAATCGTCCGGAAACTCTTTTGCCACATCCGGGTCCAGCAAAACCATGTTGGTGCCCTCTTTATAGCGATCCGACTGTTTGCCCTGCGTGCCTTTGCTGAAGTCGTAGTGATCTCTCATGGCTAATGGCTCTGTAGATAAAGTGTTGTTTCCCGGCGATTAGCCGGTCTGGCACAAAATTATACGGATATTTTCACCACGCTCGGTATGCACGACCACCAACAGGCGTGATTGCGCGGACATGCCCAGCAGTGGTTAATTGGTGTCAGACACCAATTAACCCCCGGTGCATGGTGCCTTTATTGACGGGACTTGACGAAACTTTCCAGGACCTGGTTCATGCGGGTCTGGTAACCTTTGCCGCCGGCCTTGAAATATTCCAGTACCGATTTTTTGACACGCAACGTGACTTGCTGGGTGGTATCCGGCCGCACCACTTTTGCATGCTTCCAGAAATTCTTGTCCAGCTCGGGGATATCAGAAAGATCGATATCTTCGTCACGCATCTTGCGCAGCGCTTCCCAATCCGTTTCGCCCTTATCCAATCCTTCGCCCAGTCTCGTTCTGGTAATCTTTTTGCTCATAATGTCTTGCCTTGCGTGCGCTAATCAATCGACGAGTATCTCCGCGCCAGGTATAAATAACCGCAATGCATTGCCCGTGCAGTTCACCAATGGCCAGGTATCTTTCCTCATCATGGTGCATCTGATCAGATGAGTACTCGAGTACCACATCGGTCCAGATTGCCTGGGCATCAATGAAATCGATCCCGTGTTTGCGGAGATTCTGTCGGCGCTTGTCCTCATCCCATTCGAATAGCATTGTAAATACAATATGTAGTTACAATTGTCAAGGAAAAGGCAATGATTTCATAGGCGTGGAAAGGCTTACAGGTCAGGACCACCGGAAGGGTGAGGCATCAATATTTGTGCCCCAGCTATCAAAACTAAAGCTGTTTGCCTGATATCGACAGCTGTTCTTCTGGCGTAATAATCTGGAATAGCCTGGAATTAATTGGCGGGCAAGAGGTGTCAGACACCACATTCCCGCTTCGGGAATCTGGTGTCTGACACCGGAAATATATCTCCGAACTCCAATCCAGCTAATTAGTGTCTGACACCACTAAATTTTTGATCAGTCTCTTTCCGGTCGCGTGACCGTGTGTTCCAGTGTCATGCGAATAAACTTCTGGTAGGACATGCCTTCCGCCGCCGCCCGGGTCTTGATCGCGGCCAGCAGTCCCTTCGACAAACGGAGATTGACCTGGGTGTCCTTCGGTTTAAATTCGAAACGCAGTGGCACCATGTATTTCGGGTCGAGGTAATCGGAAAGATCCTGTTCGAGAAACTTCTCCATTTCCTCGTCCGTCTTGAATTGAGGCATGCGTTTAAATTTTGGTTTGCGTTTGCTCATAACGTTTAACCTCTTTTCTGTGCATGTACCGGGCGGTGACGGGTCGCAATAACTTTTTGCCGGCGATCATTCGAAACGTGAACCCTACAAACAGGTCGCGACCCTGAGCCGTCCGACAGACCGCGAAATAGCGGCCTTCATCCTTCGAGTGTTTCGTATCGGGGATGACGACGAGCGTGTTACTGACCAGGGCACTTTCAATTTCCCGGATCGAAACACCATGGGATCGGCATTTGTCAGTGTTACCCGCATCCCAGTTAAAACCCTCAAATAAGACATCCATTATGCTGCGCTGTGTGACAAATGTATATACATTCGTATCGCCATAAATACTGGTTATATACCCAGTATTCTGCACAGCCGGCAGGGAGAATCAGAGACTAAAAAGTGGCTTGTTTATGCAGATAGGAAACGGGCGGTAAGAGGTGTCTGACACCGGAAATATATCTCCGAACCTAATCCAGCTAATTGGTGTCTGACACCAATTAAAGAGTCACATCGGCCAAACCACCGCAATCGTAGGAACAGCCACGGCAACAATAATAATCTCCAGCGGCAACCCCATCCGCCAGTAATCCCCAAACCGATACCCGCCCGGCCCCATAATCAACGTATTATTCTTATGCCCAATAGGCGTCAAAAACGCACAAGAAGCCGCCACCGCCACCCCCATCAAAAACGGATCCGGATTCACACCAAGCCGCGCGGCAATCTCAATCGCAATCGGCGCCGCAATCACGGCCGTCGCCGTGTTGTTCATGACATCGGACAACGTCATCGTCACGACGACCAGCAACGTCAGCACGACAATCGGTGAAAACCCGGCGGACAGGTTCACGATCCCGTCGGCAATCAGCGCCGTGCCGCCGGTGGTCTGCAGCGCCGCACCGATCGGGATCATCGAGCCGAGCAGCACAATCACCGGCCATTCGACCGAGTCATACATCGTCCGCACGGGCACGATATTCAGCAATACATACGCCATCGCGACACAGCCGAGCGCGACGGGCAGGTACACCCAGCCGGCGCTGGCCACGAGTATGGCTATGGCAAAGATGCCGACCGCGATCCAGGCCTTGTCGCGTTTGATCACCCGCTGACCGCGGTCCTTGAGCGGCAGCAATCCGAGCCGGGTGATGACGTCGCCGAGGCGTTCCTCGGCACCGAGCAGCAGCAGCACGTCGCCGGGCCGGATTTCGAGTTGCCGGACGTTGTCGCGAAACCGCTTGCCCTGGCGCGAGACGCCGACGAGCGCGACGCCATAGCGATACAGCAGTCGCAACGATGCGGTCGAGCGGCCCGCGAGTCGTGAAGCGGCCGGCACGACGAGTTCGTTCAGACTCAGGTCATCGTCCTTGAGCGTGGCCGCACCGCTGCCCACATACTCCAGCCCCATGCTGCCGAGCGCGGTATCGATCGCTTCGGGGTTGGCCTCGACGACCAGCGAATCACCGGCCTTGATTTCCATGCGCCTGGCGAGTCCCGGCATCCGCCGGCCCTTGCGAATCAACCCGATGATCTCCACATCCGCCTGCTCGGCCAGTTCATCGAGTTCAGCGATGGTTTGGCCGATGATCGCGGACTCATCCTGCACCTTGAGTTCGGCGATGTAATCGGCCAGGTCGAACAGGTCCGCACCGGCGTCGGCATCGCGCCGCCCCTGCGGCAGCAGGCGCCAGCCGATCAGCGTGACATAGGCAATGCCGACCGCCGCACAGGCCAGCCCCACCGGGGCAAAATCGAACATGCGGTACGACGCGCCGAGCGCATCGCCACGAAATTCGGCGATGATGATGTTGGGGGGCGTGCCGATCAGCGTGATCATGCCGCCGAGAATGGAGGCAAACGACAGCGGCATCAGCGACAGCGCGGGGCTGCGTTTGGCCTTCGCGGCCGCCTGGATGTCGACCGGCATCAACAGCGCGAGCGCCGCGACGTTGTTCATGATGGCCGACAGCACGGCGGCCAGCGACGACATCATCGCGATGTGCCCCCAGAGTTTGCGCGAGCTGTCGACGAGGAAGCGGGCGAGCAGTTCGATCGCGCCGGAATTCGACAACCCGCGGCTGACGATGAGTACCAGCGCGATGATGACCGTGGCCGGGTGGCCAAACCCGGAGAACGCGCGTTCGGCAGGCACGACCCCGGTCAGCAGCGCGACCAGCAGCGCGACAAACGCGACAATGTCGTAGCGCCAGCGGCCCCAGATCAGGAGTGCGAACACGGTGAGGAGGAGGGTGAACAGGATGAGCTGATCGGTCATTGTTTTATTGTCTGATCAATATGATTTTACGCTTTCGATACTTTACTTCGGTGATGCTGAGTATCGTGCAGAGCCTTTAGGAGAAGAAATTGAAGATATCGCAGACCGCATACAGAGACACTATACCGGTCATTCGGCGGGAGGTTAGCTCCGCACAAATGCGAGTAACAGCCTGTAATCATGGTTGTCGGCAGCACGTAAGGCCTCTATATAGAGAGTACGCGTTTGTCCGGGATCGGTGAGATTCTGGCTGCCCCAGGTAAAGCGCGGTTGATCGAGAGTGCGCAGGAGCAGGTCTGTTGCCAGCCGTGCATGGCGACCATTGCCGTTCGGGTAGGGATGGATATGGACGAGACGGTGATGAAACCTGACCGCAATCTCATCGGGCTCGTAAGTGCCGTTTTCGATCCAGTAGGTGCCGTCTTTGATTAGCTCCTGAAGATCCGTTCGAATGCGGTAGGCATCAACACCGATGTTCTTGCCCGTTGTGCGCGAGGTGCCCGCCCAAGTCCAGACACGCCCGAACATACGCTTGTGCAGCTCGTACAGAAAATCAATATCGAGCACGTTATGCGCGCGTTTGAACGCCCACTCTTCCGCTGCCAGGATGTTTGCCTGCTCCGCCTCATTGAGCTCAGCGCGCAAAGTTATATAGGAGGGGATCAGTCCTTCACGCTCTTCCTCACTGAGCGGTGTTTGCCCGTCATTTTCCGGCAGTAGAGGGTCGATTATTCTTCCTCCCAAAGCACAGAGCCTTCGTTCTCGGCGAGCTTCTTGATGAGGTCGTTCAACTGGCTTTGTGCATCCGCTTCATCGATGCTCTGATCTTCAAGCGCCATTGAATGCGATGTCGCCTGCAGGCGCGTGCGTGCGAGCTTATTTGCGCGCTCTTCTACGAGATCCTGTAGGGGCTCTCTCGGGATGAAGGCATAGACCAGCTGGCACTCAAGTGCATTCGCTGCACGCTGCAAAGTATCGAGGGTGAGAGAACCCACCACCTCATTTTTTTCGATTTCACTGGCCCTTGGTTGAGAGACGCCCATGCGCTTTGCCAGCTGTTTGGAGTTCATACCAAGCGCCTCGCGGATCGCTTTGATCCAGCCGCGCGGCGGCCTGATCAAGCCTTGAGAATTCCTAAGCTCAATCAGACGCTTATCGATGTTCTTCCGAGCCAAAACCCGTTCTTGAGCACGCATTTTATAACCTATAACTTGTTATGATCTACTTTCTTATAGCTTATAACTTATAATTAGGCAAGGGTTTAATCGTGTATTCCTTATATTTTTCTGGCTCATAATAAGTTATTTCTTAAGGAAATAGCCCCATTCAGGGGCTTCAGGGTGTGTGCAAAGGGCCGGGCTCTACCAGGCCGATGTAATCGGCCAGGTCAAACAGCTCCGCACCGGCGGCAGCATCGCGCCGCCCCTGCGGCAGCAGGCGCCAGCTGATTAGTGAGGTGTCAGACACCACTACTGTGTGCTTTGAGCCTGGGTAAATAAACCCGGTACCTTTTATTCTGTGTATACGGTTTATGCTTTCTCCAGCTGAAATGTCCGCACGAGCGGATTACCTGAATAAGCAGACCGTAGCGCTCGGAAGAAAGTCTCGGCCTCTACAGGTGTTGCCAATAACTCTATAATTGCCGCATAAGTTTCTTTAGCCTCGGTATCCACACTCAAGTCCACGTCTGCTTCATCAGGGACGGTTGGCTCATCGTCCTGATCCTTGTTGGTGGTTCCGATTTTCTGTTCAAGTACAGCGATTCGCTTGTCAATCAACTCATCCAGTTGGCTCGCGTCAAGTGCCAGCAGCTCACTCCTGTCCTGAAACAAGGCCTGGTGAGTCACAGGAAGGCTGTCCAGTTTCATGGCGTTATTTTTGACCAAAGCAACCTTTTCATCTATCAGGGACTTTATACGTCTACACGTGTCGTCTATAGCATCGTGCAGGGCATTGATATTAGAGCGGTACTTCATGGCCTCTTCGAAAATGCCCCTATCCAGGTAATCGGAATGGTCTATGCGTTGAAAGTCCGGACCTTGAAGTTCAATGTGCTTCTCAATGTTGGCGATGCCGAGCTCTACAATCTCCTCCTTTATTTCTGATTTTCTTTGCTTGATCTGTCGCTCCAGCGACAGCCTTACCTGCCTGACCTCTCCCGATACTTCGTCAATCGCAGAAAACAGACGCTGGATATCTGAGGCCTGATTGATCGCAGATTCTTTGGCTTTCTTGAGCGCCTGTTCTGCTGCTTTGAAGTTCTTGACGTTGGTCTGGGCCTGCGCAAATTGGGCTTCCGTCGTCAGTTCGGTATTCACCGATTGAATTTGCGCAATAAGATCAAGCTTCCATTCGTCGAAATTGGAGCTCAATACTTCGCCGCGCACTTTTATCGCAAGCTGTGCCATGAATGTACCTCCTGTCGAGGGAAAAAGGTGCGGGTCTATTTATACGATTTAATTGGTGTCAGACACCAATTTCACAGACATGTTGTTGCCTCTTATTTATAGATATCCGAATTATAGAATCTCGGACCTGAGGCAGGTGGTTTAGTTCCAGTAAATTATTTAGTGTCCGCTGGACCGGCCGACATACACTTCCTTGCCTGTTTCCTTGTCCAGGTAGACGCTTACCGAGTCATCCTGGCGTACAAACGTGAGTCGCTCTGCGATCTTGTCGGAAGTGACAAAGTTGCCTTCCAGGTTGATCGACTGCTCCGGTGTCCATCCATCGGGTGCCGCCATCGGGTCAGGGTCTTCGCCGGATATCAATGCAGCCATTACCCGTTGATCCGGGTCATCGTCGATATCGAAATATATGACTTCGAGCCAGTCGCACGGCGTGGTCGGGCCGTATTTCTGATTGACGACTACCATGTCATGAGCTTTGCCATCGACCAGGAATTTGAATCCCATTGCCTCGAGTCGTTCGATGTAATTTCCCACATCGAACGGAACCATGAAGCCCAAGCGTGCCAGTGAATGGTCGTAGCATAACGTGCCGTTGGGCGGAAAGTTTTTCAGTCCTTTCAGACCGCTTGGATAGCATCGTTCGATGGCTTCGATTCGAATGATGAGCGAGATGGCTTCGACGAGTACAGACATAATGTTGCCTTGCTCAATGAGTGGGTCGTAGTCCGTTATCAGGGGCCGAAGACCGGAATCGTTCCGCATCGACGGCCGTTACATCAAAGCCGATTTCCAGGCCGATCGTTTCGCGCATCGACGGCGTCAGCGTGACCCAGAATTCGACGAACAACCGCAGCGGTCTCTTTAGTGACCAGTAGTCCCAGTTTCTTCCCTGGTGCACGATCCGCCTGACCATGTCCTGCATCATCTTGTCGAACGTGCGCCGTGAATCCTTGTTCGTCAGGGTAGCTGCATAAATTTGTCCGATGCTCCCGTCGTCATCTTTCGTTTGCCGGTAGAGCAATAACCCAAAAAACAACGCCGCCTGCACCTGCGCCTGTAGCCCGTAAGGCTGGCCGGGTACGTAAGACTCGCCGAGCAGGAACTGCGCCGGCGGTTCGCCGTCGGCCAGGCGTTCGGCCGGTGCGACGACATCGGCCATACGCTGCCATTCTTCGGGACTCAGCCCTTCCGCGTCTTCGTCGCACTTGCCGTTGGCGACGATCTCCGCAAATGCCAAGTCGCTCTTCGCCTTGTTCGCGCGTGTCGACATGATGACGAGGTTGCCTGGCATGTAGCCACGCAGGTTGTTACAGCGGTCGATGCTCCAGTCCGTGTCCCTGCCGGTCGAATGTGTCAGCGGCTCCAGCGTGACGGGGCATCGATCGAGATCGATCTGTTCGAGATATTCGGGCGTGATCCGTTCGTCCACACGCTTGTCACGGCATAGAGCGCCCCTGCGAATCTGCAGCCACTTCAGGATGTATCGATTCGTCTGTTTTGGATGCGGGTACTGTCGTTTGCCGGTTCGATAACCGTCACAAAATAGTCCCGTAGCATCTTCCGGCACACACTGTCCGTACATGGCCGTGTCGAAGCCAAGTTCGAACGCGATCAGTTCGCGTTCATTCATCGCCGGACTCCAGCCAGTCGAACTCTAGTGCCGGTTCGGGCGCTTCGGCCGGTTCAGGTACGGTTATCGTGAAAGCGGTTTCATCCGCAACCTCCGGCCCGTCGCTCTCGCCGTCATAAATTCCGATCCCTTTGCCGTACGGGTTCGTCGGGCTGTCGGTACGATACGGACTGCCGGCGGCATACGGATTTTTGATGCTGTCCGCCGAATACTCACTGCCGTATTTCCCGTATGGGTTTGACACCGATTCGGGATCGTACGGGTTCGAACTC
>NZCC01000056.1 GCA_002688175.1 Chromatiales bacterium | reverse complement strand
ACGGTGTCGCCGGTCACAGCAGCTTTATGGGCATCGGTGCCCTTGCCGCCACAGTTGCCGTCTTCGACATACTTTTTGGCGTTGTCCCAGGCGCCGCCGCCAACGGTCATCGAAATGGCGACAAACAGGCCGGTGATGATCGTGCTGATCAGCATACCGCCGAGCGCCTTCGGCCCGTTCTAAAGCGATCGCTCTAGTTGAGGCGGACTGCCGCGCTACAGAGCAAAAAAAAGCCCGGCACATGGCCGGCCTTTTTTGGTTCCGAAGGGCGTCGCTCCTACATGAACTACAGCAGGATGCCGCCGTACTGCACGAAGAACGGCACAAAGACCAGCGACAGAATGGCCGACAATTTGATCAGGATATTCAGCGACGGGCCGGACGTGTCCTTCAGCGGATCGCCCACCGTATCGCCCACCACTGCAGCCTTGTGATTGTCGGTGCCCTTGCCGCCGAGATTGCCGGCTTCGATGTACTTCTTGGCATTGTCCCAGGCACCGCCGGAGTTTGACGCCGAGATCGCGAAAACGCCGCCGGCGACGAGCGAGCCGGCCAGCAGTCCGGCCGTGGCCTGGATGCCGAACAGGAACCCGGTGACGAGCGGCGCACCCATGATAAGGATGCCGGGCGCAACCATTTCGCGAACGGCAGCCTGCGTCGAGATCGCGACGCACCGTTCGTAGTCGGGATCGCCGGTGCCTTCCATGATGCCCGGAATGTCGCGGAACTGACGCCGCACTTCCTCGATCATCTTGAACGCGGCCGAGCCGACTGACTTCATCGTCATGGCCATGAACAGCGCCGGCAGTACGGCACCGATGAACAGGCCGCTGAAGACCATCGGGTCGAGCAGGTTGATCGAGCCGAGAAGATCCGAGGTCGGGTCCTGTTCTTTCAGCAGCAGATCGGCACGGGTCAGGAACGCGGCGAACAGCGCGAGCGACGTCAGAATGGCAGCGCCGATCGCGAAGCCCTTGCCGATGGCGGCGGTGGTGTTACCGGCCGAGTCCAGGACGTCCGTGCGTTCGCGCACGTGTTCCGGCATGCCGGCCATCTCGGCGATCCCGCCGGCGTTGTCAGCCACCGGGCCGTAGGCGTCGATCGTCAGCGCGATGACCAGCGTGCCCAGCATGCCGAGCGAGGCAATGGCCACACCGTACATGCCGGCCAGCATCCACGGAATGTAGATGGCAAGGCCGATCGCGAGATAAGGACCGACGGCGCTCTTGTAACCGAGTGCCAGTCCGAAAATGATGTTGGTCGCGGTACCGGTCTCGCAGGACTCGGCTACTTCACGAACGGGTTTGTAGGTATCTGACGTGTAGTACTCGGTGAGCAGGCCCACGACGAGGCCGGCGATGAGTCCGGTCAGGAAGCACAGGTATACGCCGAAGGAGGTATACCCGACGCCGTTGATTTCGAACTCCGCCGGCACGAGCATATCGGTCACGAAGTACATGACGGCGGCCATGATTACGCTCGATATGATCAGCATTTTTTTCAGCGCCGGACCCACCTGGTCTTCGGAGTTGACGCGGACCAGCAGAATCGTGAGCAGGCTGACCGGAATGCCGATCGCCGAGATGACGATCGGATACAGCAGCGCATCGACGTTGCCGCCGAAGGCAATCGCGCTGATGACCATAGCGGCGCAGGTGCTTTCCGCACAGGAGCCGAAGAGGTCAGCGCCCATACCGGCGACGTCACCGACGTTGTCGCCAACGTTGTCAGCGATAACGGCCGGGTTACGCGGATCGTCTTCCGGAATTCCCGCCTCGACCTTGCCAACGAGGTCGGCGCCAACATCGGCTGCTTTCGTGAAGATGCCGCCGCCCACGCGCGCGAACAGCGCGATGGAGGAACCGCCGAGACCGAAGCCGGCAATGACTTCCATCAATATGTGCGGTGGCAGATCATCAGGCATTACGTATTTGAGGCCGAGGTAGATCAGCAGCATGCCGAGCGAGGCTAAGCTGACCAGCGCGAAGCCCATCACGGCGCCGGAGTGCAGCGCGAGATTGAACGCGCCGGAGAGCGACTGGTTGGCCGAGACCGTCGTGCGAACGTTGCCCGCGGTCGCGATCTTCATGCCAATGTAGCCACTGGCGATCGAGATGATCGCGCCGAAAATGAACGCGACGGCCGTGTAGATGCCTTCATTGACGTTCTCGGTGTGGTGATCATCGATCAGGAGGGCGATGACGATGCCGAACAGGACCATGAAGATGGCCATGAACTTGTATTCCTGCTTGAGGAATGCCATCGCTCCGTCGGCGATCGCCGAATGTATCTTGCGTAGTTTGCCGCGCGTGTCGGCGTCTTCGACACCCATATCGACCGCAACGCGGCTGACCGAGCGTGAGTAGTAAAAGGCTACGGCGAGTCCGAAAAGGGACAGGACCAGGATAATTGCAACTGACATATTGATTGTTACTCCGTTATTGTCGTCCGGCGGGAGAGGGCGCGGAACACAGGGCTGCAACGTGCGATGGGCTGCACCTTAGCTATGTAGAACGCGTTCGGCATCCTCCCACCGAATGAAATCTGTCTTTTTGATGCTTGCCGACCGCACGGTTATAAAGACTTTTCGTCCGCAGGCCGGTCTCGAAAGCGCGCGATCATAGCACAAATTTGGATTTCAGCTTTTTAGCGACCGGGATATTCTTGAGCCGGACGTATTTTGGAAGGCCGCCTGCGTACGGAGGGTAGTCCTCACCAGCGATCAGGGGCTCCAGGTAGCGGCGGCAGGCGGCTGTGATCCCGTAGCCATCCTTCGTTATGTAACGCCTGGGCATCTTCTTTTCGCGATTTGCGACCCGGCTCAGGGGTGCGGTTTCGATCTTCCATCGATAGGGACGGTCTGATTTGCGAATAATTGCCGGCATGACAGAGTTTTCCCCTGCCAGAGCCAGTTCGACGGCTGCCTTGCCGACCGCATAAGCCTGTTTTACATCGGTTGATGAGGCAATGTGCCGTGCTGACCGTTGCAGGTAATCGGCGATTGCATAGTGGTATTTGAGGCCGAGCTCATCATTGATCATTTGCGCCACAACCTGCGCCACGCCGCCAAGCTGTTTGTGGCCAAATGCATCTGTGGTGCCGGCATCAGCCAAAAAACGTCCGTCCGGCCAGGCCGCACCTTCACTGACAACAATGACGCAGTACTCGCGGTCGCGGACTGTTTCGGCGACCCGCTGCAAAAAAGCCTTTTTGTCGAACGGGATTTCAGGAAACAGGATGATGTGTGGAGCTTCCTCCCGGCCGCTGCCGGCCAGTCCCCCCGCTGCGGCAATCCAGCCGGCATGCCTGCCCATGACTTCCAGCACGAATGCCTTGGTGGAGGTTCTGGCCATCGACTCAACATCGAGTGCGGCTTCACGGGTTGAGACGGCGACATATTTTGCAACTGAACCGAATCCCGGACATGTGTCGGTAATCGGCAGGTCATTATCAACGGTTTTTGGCACATGGATGGCCTGAACCGGAAATTTCAGTTTTTTGGATAGCTGCGACACTTTGTAACATGTGTCAGCGGAGTCGCCGCCGCCATTGTAGAAAAAATAGCCAATGTTATGGGCCCTGAATACCTCGATCAGTCGTTCATACTCGGCACGATTTGCCTCCAGTCCCTTGAGTTTGTAGCGCGCAGAACCGAATGCGCCTCCGGGCGTATGGCGCAGAGCGGCTATAGCTGCCGCGGTTTCCTTGCTGGTGTCGATCATGTCTTCCGTCAGTGCGCCGATAATGCCATTCCGACCGGCATAGACTTTGCCGATTTTGTCCCGGTGCTTGCGGGCTGTTTCGATGACGCCACAGGCGCTGGCGTTGATGACTGCCGTCACGCCTCCGGACTGGGCATAGAAAGCATTTTTCTTGGCTGAGGTCTGTTTTGGCATGTGTCGTTCCTGTTGGTTCTCGGGGTCGGTTTTGACGGGTCGAAACATAGCATGGATCAATCGTGTAACCCGCAGGTTTCCACGATTGACGCGCTACGAACGAGCGCGTAGTTTACCGCGACCATGAAAATCGTATTTTTAGGTGCGCCGGGCTCCGGCAAGGGTACTCAGGCGCAACGTCTGATGGCAGAGCATTCGATGGTGCAGGTTTCAACCGGCGACCTGTTGCGCGAGGCGGTAGCAGCCGGCAGCGAGCTGGGCCTGCTCGCCAGGCAGGCGATGGATGCCGGGGAACTGGTCTCCGATGAGATCGTGCTGGGTATGCTGCGGGATCGGTTGCAGCGGCCGGATATCGAGAGTGGCTTTATCCTCGATGGATTCCCGCGCAATCTGGCGCAGGCCGAATTGCTCGGGGGGGTGTTGGCGGAATTAGGCAAGGACCTGGATGCGGTGATATTGCTTGATGTTGACCTGGATATTTTACTGAAGCGACTGACGGGGCGACGTACTTGTTCGCTAACCGGTAAATTGCTGAATATCTATTTCTCGCCTCAGAGCGAACTTGATGCCTGTACTGAAGCCGGTGGGGAATTGATTCAGCGTGCTGATGATAATGAAGCAACGATCGGTAATCGTCTTGATGTCTATCGCCAGCAAACCGAACCGTTGATCGAGTATTACGGGCGGGCGGGTTTGTTGCATAAGGTTGATGGTCAGGGTGATATGGACGCTGTGTATGGGAGGCTTGTGGCGGCGTTGGGGTTGGTTTAGCTGCGATTTTTTTTTTGGGGTTTTTGGGGGGTTCCCTGGGCGGTATTTTTCCGTCGGTTATTCTTCCGAAACGCCGCAGGAGCGGCTTTAAGGTTTCGGAAGAATAACCGACGGAAAAATACCTCGACACCGTCGTGGAACGATGACGGATACCAAACCCCTGTACCACCCAGCCGGGCCACCAGGATCAATACTTACCAGCGCCGTACCCCGATATGTCCAAGGTATTTAGTGTCCGTATACCCTTCCAAAACCTTAAAGCCGCTCCTGCGGCGTTTTGGAAGGGTATACGGACACTAAATACCGCCCAGGGAAAAACTCAAAATCTAAAGATTCGCAACTAAATCGACCTCAAGCCTGAATTGAGGCTATCCGGCCCATTTTCCTCAGCAACTGTCCAGCAGTTTGTCGCCGATGATTGTGCGGCGCCAGCCCTGCAGCGGACGGCTGTCGGGTTCGTTGTTCAAGATGCCGGTGAGATCCCGTCGTGTTGCCAGTATCTCCGGTGCGATGTCCAGTTCACGGGCTGTTTTGCGTACGATCTCCGCCAGCTGCTGTAGCTGCTTTTTATCGGGTGGTACTGGCGTGGGTTTCTGTACCAGGTCGAATTGCTCGTTGGCCAGTTCATCATTAGCGCATTGCACGGTGTTTAAGATCTGCTCACCCTGTTTCCGCACAATCCCCGCTGGTAACTCGGCGATGTCGTGTAGATCGTTGATCTTGGCGGGGTTGGCATGGGCGATCTGGATCAATGTCTTATCGGCAAGTATCCACTGGCGTGGTCGATCAGCCTGTTTGGCCCGCGTTTCGCGCCAGGCGGTGAGTGCGCGCGCACGCGCCTGTATCTTGATCGGCAGGTACGGTACGCTGGATAGCCGTTGCCAGGCATCTTCCGGCGCGATGTCATATAGCCCTGGGCTGACGAGTGCCTTACAGTCGGCCAGCACCCATTCATAACGACCGCAGTCTTCGAGCCGTCTGCGTACGATATCGTTAATCTGATGCAGGTATGCCGCGTCATCGGTCGCATAGTGGAGTTGGGCTTTGGTCAGTGGCCGTTGCGACCAGTCCGTGCGGGTCTGGTCTTTATCGAGCGTAACGCCGAGTAATTCCTTTACGAGGTTGCCGTAGCCGATCTGTGGCTGGAAACCCAGGAATCCGGCTGCGATCTGAATATCGAAGATAGCGGTCGGCAGTTCCTGCCAGGTGGCGTACCAGGCTTCAAGGTCCTGTTTGACGGCATGGAAAATGACTGGACTGGCGTGATCTCGAATAATTTGCCTGAAATCAGAGGTATCGATCTTCGCCAGTACATCGACACAGGCCGTCTTTGTTTCAGTCGCGACCTGA
This sequence comes from Chromatiales bacterium, assembly GCA_002688175.1. Lineage (GTDB taxonomy): Bacteria > Pseudomonadota > Gammaproteobacteria > Steroidobacterales > SMWD01. Next base: position 34,988 of record NZCC01000056.1, on the reverse strand, counting down.
ACAAGACATAGCTCTGGCCAGTAGGTCTGCGTGCGCACGAATTCTGTGTCACAACCGATCCAGTCGGCGGCGGTGAGAACCGGACACAGCGCATCCAGATCACCCTGTGTGTCGATCAACCACAGCTGATCATCATTAACTGGCATACTATTGGCCTTACTGTACTTTCCTGAAGCGCGAGTCGCGTCTATGCACGACATCTTATTCTAATGCTTGCTTACGTTCAGGCATTTATCAATATCGCTCTGCGCAGATCCGGGCCGGAAGACCTGCCTGATTCCGCGTTTATGCTGTGGCTGACCCTGGCCATCTATATCGCTACCCAGGTGCCGCTTGCGTTGATCGCGTATGGTTTGAATGAAGTACTCGCGAGCACGGTGATCGTCAGCCTGGCATTATTATTTGGTCTATTGTGGGTGCTGTTGAACGTGACCGGATATCGCGCGCGCTATAAATGTACGGTGACCGCGATGCTTGGTACCAGTGCATTGCTCAGCGCATTATCCATCCCATTCAGTCTCTGGCGGCAGGCCTTGTTGAATACCGGATCGGTGCCGGCAATGCCCAGTACCATTATTTTTCTGATCATGATCTGGTCGATCGCAATCGATGGACATATTCTGTCACGCGCATTGTCACGACCGTATGGCGTTGGTTTGTTGATTGCCATCGGGTATTTTTTCCTGCATACAACAATCCTGTTTGAGCTGATGCCGGACGGGATTGGTAACCAGCCCGGGTAGGCCGATGCATCTGCATATTCTTGGTATTTGTGGGACATTCATGGCGGGTATTGCCGCTATTGCGCGGGCGGCAGGTCATCGTGTTACCGGCGCAGATAAGGGTGTGTACCCGCCGATGAGCGAGCAACTGGCGGACCTCGGTATCGATATTATCGATGGGTACGAACCCGACCAACTCGAATTGCAGCCCGATGTCATCATCATCGGCAATGTCATGTCACGTGGTATGCCGATCATTGAGGCAATACTGAATCGTCGCATGGCTTATATGTCCGGCCCGCAATGGCTGGCTGCGGAAGTGTTGGCCGATCAACAGGTCGTGGCGGTTGCCGGTACACACGGCAAGACGACGACAACCAGCCTGCTTGCTTTTATCCTCGAGCAGGCCGGGTTGAACCCGGGTTTTCTGATCGGCGGGCGGGCCGCTGATTTCGATGTCTCTGCCCGGTTGGGCGGTGGTTCCATCTTCGTTCTCGAAGCCGATGAATACGATACGGCATTTTTTGATAAGCGTGCGAAGTTCCTGCATTACCAACCGGACATCCAGATCATCAGCAATCTTGAATTCGATCACGCAGATATATATGCGGATCTTGAAGCCATACAGTGGCAGTTTCACCAGCTATTACGAATGTTGCCCGGTACCGGACGACTGATTATTCCCGCTGATGATGACAACATTCGTGCTGTCGTTGAACGTGGTTGCTGGACCCCAATCGAAACCTTCTCGAGTGACCCGGATTCGTTAGCTGATTGGAAGGGCCTGGCGGACCATCCCGGTCACTTCCGTCTGATGCGTGATGGGCATCTCCAGGGCTCAACCGCATGGCATATGATCGGCGCATATAACGCTGAGAATGCCGTCGCGGCACTGATCGCCGCGCAGGTTCTTGGCGTATCGGTCGATCAGGCGATCACGGCTATCGGCCGGTTTGGCGGGGTCCGGCGGCGACTGGAACTTCGTGGGACATGGGGTGGGGTGAGCCTCTACGATGATTTTGCTCATCACCCTACGGCGATCGAGCGCACGATCGCCGGGGTCCGGCGTGAGCGGCCGGACGGGCGCCTGCTGGTGATTCTCGAACCACGCTCCAATACGATGAAGCTCGGCATCCATGAGGCCACGCTGGCTGCAGCGCTTGATGCGGCTGATGAGGTCTGGGTCTACCGGCCTGCTGAGTTGGGATGGGATCTGGACAAAGCGTTACGGACTTTGAGCCGGGTACAGATCAGTGATGATATTGGCTCAATCGCCGCTGCGGTCGTTGCACAGGCCATGCCAGGCGATATGCTGGTTGTCATGAGTAATGGCGGATTTGGCGGGATTCATAGCTTGCTGGAGGTGGGGCTTAGCGCCCGATTCCCTTAATATATTAAGGCACTGATACTCTGGGATATCGACATTGACGACTGAGACTATTTCTCTGTTTCCATTGAACACCGCTTTATTTCCGGGCGGGCCGCTGCCATTGCGCATTTTTGAGCCACGCTATCTGGATATGGTCAGTCATTGCATGAGAGAAGACTGTCCCTTCGGTATTTTGTTGCTGCAACCGGAGTCATTGCAATCGGATTCAGAAATCGTTGATGTACCGATCGGATCGGTTGGTACGACAGCGCAGATTGCTGACTGGTACCAGGGCAGTGATGGAATTCTCGGTATAACTGCGGTTGGCGTCGATCGATTTCGGGTCCGTTCTTACACTCGTCAGGATGATGGCCTTTTTATTGGCAGTGTCGAATTGCTGGAAGTGGAAACGAGTCAACATTTACCCGACGAGTATCGTTCGATGAGTAAATTGCTCGAAGTCATCATCAATGATCTTGGCAGGCTATATGATGATGTTGAGGTGCATTATGATGACGCAACCTGGGTAGGTTGGCGGTTTGCCGAGATTCTGCCGATATCGCTGGAACAAAAGCAGCACTGCCTGGAAATGGACGATGCGCTGGGGCGACTGAAATTATTGCAACCGTTGTTGCGATCCATTCGCCAGGAAATGCCACAATAGGTGCTGCGATGAATTCCCGGGCAGGATTCGGGCTCGCTATTTGATCCGCCGGGTCCTGATGCCGGCATCATCGAGCATGCTCTGTACACTGTCTTCACCAATAAGGTGTAGCGCGCCAACGATAATCAGGTAGTCCTCGGAATCTTTCGTCATATCAATAATTGCCTGTGTCCAGCGGCGGTTGCGCTGGATCAGGATCTGCTCATAAACTTCCGGCTGCTCATCCAGTCCTTCAAGCAGCAGCTTGTTGAGTGTTGCAATATCACCCTGCCTCCAGGCCGTCATGATTAACTCAAGGTCGTCACTGATTGAGCCGGCATCTTCGAGGGTTTGTAGCAGGAATTTCTGTTGCGCTGCTGCAGGCAGTGTATCGAGTGCTTGCAGTTGTTCGTCAAGTGTTTCCAAGCCGAGCAGGGGCTTGCCATCCGTGCTGGCTTGGTGGGTTAGCATGGCATCGATACCATAACTGCCGTCGAAGCCCAGTTGTAGTAACCGCAGTTGGGTGATCTGCAGTGCTGCGAACCATGGTTCGAATGGTTGCAGCAGGTTGAGGTCAATGTCGATGTCAGCTGCCAGTGATCGTACCTTGCGATAAGTGCCTGCACTGACCAGTTCGCTGAGGCTGCGTCCTTCAGGATCGATGGCCAATTGTTGCTGCACGCGCAGCATGTCGGTTGCAGTGATCTTGTCGAGTGCCAGTTCCATGATGATGATGTCGGCCTCCCGGTAAGCGTCGGCGATAGCCGGTGGCAGCGGGTAGTCTTCGGCGCGCAGGAAGTGTACCGAGCCGAGCAACCGGATACGATTGTTTGTGCCCTCAATTTCCCAGAGCGGCACTGCGCTCGCTACATTGCAAGCGATTAGCGCTGCGCACAGGTACGTGCTTCTGAGTAAAGTAATTAATCCAGCCATATGACCTCGCTGTGGATCGTACCGTCCGCCTGTAAATCAAGCCAGCGAAATCCGGGCGGGCGATTGTCGATCGTGAAGTCGTCGCAATCAGGGCGAAATTGTGAGCAGGTTGACGGAGTGCTTATTAGCCGGATGCCATTGCGTTGTCGATCCGAAGCCTGGTGCACGTGGCCCCACAAGATGCCGCGAACCTGTGGAGCAGCATCAATGATCTCGAACAGTTCTTGTGGGTTTTGTAGCGCAATACCGTCCAGCCAGCGGCTGCCCATCGGCAGTGGATGATGATGAAGGCAGACCAGCGTGGGCATTGAGGGGTTTTCATGCAGGGTGCTGCTAAGACGCATCAGCTCCGCAGAGCTGAGGTACCCTGCAACGTTGCCATCGATAAAGCTGTTCAGCATGATCAGTAACCAGCCGTGGGCCTGAAATGAACCATTGACCTGAAATGGTGCGGCATTCAAAACGCTGGACATGATAGTCGGCGTGTCGTGGTTACCCGGTATGCATAGTACCGGTGTATTCAGCGGTGCCAGCAGGCTTTGAAAAAGCTGGTACCCGGCGAGGGTTTCATCGTGAACGAGATCGCCGGTGGCGATGATCACATCAGGTGACTGTGCATCCAGCATAGCCTGTTCGATAACGGCGCGAAATGTATCGAAGGATACGACACCATGAATCAGGCCTTCTGTATCAGCATGCAGATGCGGGTCAGTGATGTGCAGCAGGCGTAATCTGGATGGGGTAGTGCTCAAAATGCGCGGGTTGCAGGTTACGAATGACGAACAACACTATAACTTAGGCCGGTAATGAAAACGTGGACTGAGTCGTGCTGTTAAATACTGCTTTGGAACCAGCATTTGAGCCCCGGTAGTGTGCCAGCCGGGTGGTAGCCCGGAGGCGGGGCCGGATACTGCTTTTGTCAAGTGAGCCAGCAAGATCATCGGGCCCGCAGTGCTGCGGGCCCGATGATCTTGGTAAACGGCTAATACCGGTAATGTGCGGGCTTGTATGGCCCGTCAATTGTCAGGTTGAGGTAATCGGCCTGTTGTTGTGACAGGGTCGTCAGGCTGACGCCGAGTTTGGCCAGGTGCAGGCGAGCTACCTTTTCATCAAGATGCTTCGGCAATACATAGACCTCATTATTGTAGTTTTCAGGATTCTGCCATAACTCAATCTGTGCCAGAACCTGGTTGGTAAACGAGTTCGACATGACAAAGCTTGGATGGCCTGTGGCGCAACCAAGGTTTACGAGTCGTCCGCCGGCCAGCAGAATAATTCGTTTACCGTCCGGAAAGATCACATGGTCGACCTGGGGCTTGATCTCTTCCCAGGTGTAGTCATTCAGGCTGGCGACATCAATTTCATTATCGAAATGTCCGATGTTGCAGACGATGCTCTGGTCTTTCATCTGCACCATATGATCGTGTTTGATGACGTGAAAGTTGCCGGTTGCAGTGACGAAGATGTCGGCTTTGTCGGCCGCTTCTTCCATTGTTACGACGCGGTAACCTTCCATCGCCGCCTGCAATGCGCAGATCGGATCGATTTCTGTAACCCAGACCGTCGCGCCGAGGCCACGCAGTGATTGTGCACAGCCCTTGCCGACATCACCGTAGCCGCAGATGAGTGCTGTCTTGCCGGCAATCATGACGTCAGTGGCCCGCTTGATGCCGTCAACGAGCGATTCGCGACAGCCGTACAGGTTATCAAACTTGGACTTAGTGACCGAGTCGTTGACGTTGATAGCCGGGAACGGCAGTTCACCGTCTCGTTGCATCTGGTACAGCCGCATGACGCCCGTGGTCGTTTCTTCCGTTACACCGCCGATGGCATCCTTCAGCTTGCTGTACCAGCCCGGGCGATCGGCAAGACGCTTCTTGATTGCAGCAAACAGCGCGATCTCTTCTTCACTCGATGGATTATCGAGTACCGACGGGTCCTGTTCGGCTTTCGAGCCCAGGATTGCGAGCAGCGTGGCATCGCCGCCATCGTCGAGAATGCGGTTCGGGTAATCGCCTTCCGGCCAGTCGAGAATTCGATGGGCGAACTCCCAATACTCGTCAAGTGTTTCGCCCTTGAAGGCAAACACGGGTACGCCGGTTGCGGCGATTGCCGCCGCCGCATGGTCCTGTGTCGAGTAAATATTGCATGATGCCCAGCGAACTTCTGCGCCGAGTGCGACTAGACTTTCAATCAGGACAGCGGTCTGGATTGTCATGTGCAATGAGCCGGCAATGCGTGCGCCCTTAAGCGGCTGTTGTGTCGCATATTCTTCGCGGATCGATACCAGCCCCGGCATCTCGGTTTCGGCGATTGATATCTCGCGCCGGCCCCAGTCCGCCAGTGACATGTCGGCAACATGGTAATCATTGCTGATGGCTTCAGCTGCTTTCGTGCTCATTTAGCTTGCTCCGTAAATTCTGTTCTTTGTAATCTGGATATTCTGTGTGGAAGCAACAGTCAGGCTGCGGCTGCGCCACGCAACGCTTCAGCCTTGTCGGTATTTTCCCAGCTGAAACCTTCGCGGCCAAAGTGACCGTAAGCTGCAGTCTGGCGATAAATCGGCCTTTCGAGCTGCAGGGTTTCCTTTATGCCGAACGGCGTCAGGTCGAAATGTTCGCGGATTAGCGTCGTAATCTGCTGCTCGGACATCTGGCTGGTACCGAACGTGTCGACAGAGATCGAGGTTGGCTCCGCGACGCCGATGGCGTATGACACCTGCACTTCGCAACGCTCGGCCAGGCCGGCTGCCACGATATTCTTGGCCACATAGCGGGTCATGTAGGCTGCAGAGCGGTCTACCTTGGACGGGTCCTTGCCGGAGAAGGCGCCGCCGCCGTGACGAGCCATGCCGCCGTACGTATCGACGATGATCTTGCGCCCGGTCAGACCGCAGTCGCCCTCGGGGCCGCCGGTCTCGAAGCGGCCGGTGGGGTTGATATGAATTTTGTCATTCGAGACCTGGTCAAACCATTTGGCAGGGATAATCGGCTTGATGACTTCCTCGATGATGCCTTCACGGATCGCTTCATTCGTGACGTCCCGGGTGTGTTGCGTCGACAGGACAATGGCATCTATGCCGATCGGCTTGTCATCTTCGTAGATGAAAGTCAGCTGGCTTTTGGCATCGGGGAGAAGCCATGGCAGTTTGCCGGCTTTGCGTACCGACGCCTGTTGTTCGACAAGGCGATGGGAGAAGGTGATCGGGGCGGGCATCAGGACATCCGTTTCATTTGAGGCATAACCGAACATCATGCCCTGGTCACCAGCGCCCTGGGTACGCGGGTCATCGCGATCAACGCCCTGATTGATATCGCCCGATTGTTTGCCGAGTGCATTCAGTATGCCGCAGGTTTTGCCATCGAAACCCTTGGCTGAATCGTCATAGCCGATATCGCAGATTACTTCACGGACGATCGGTTCAAGGTCGATTTTTGCGTCTGTCTTGATTTCCCCTGCCAGGACGACAAAACCCGTCTTGATCATGGTTTCCGCCGCAACGCGTGACTGTGGTGCTTCGCTAAGGATTGCGTCGAGTACGGCATCCGAGATCTGGTCAGCCATCTTGTCGGGATGACCTTCGGAGACGGATTCGGATGTAAATAGCTTGCTGGTGCCCATAAAAAAATTGCCTGTTTGTTCAATATGAAGTCGAACCAGTAATTATAGCGATCTTGTGCCCGATTTGCGTTATTAGATTCTGATGGGTTCAAAAACGGAAATTGTACCGGGCCGGTCTGTCTCATAGGCGCTCTAGCGGACGACCCTTATTGCCAGCCACTGGCGAGTACGCGACAATGCGCGCCCCCAATAAGAACACCCCTGAAATGATGGCAACAAATCCTGATAAATCGGTTTTACCGACATCCCGACGGAAACGGGCCGATGCTCTGCGCATACTGGCGATGGATGCAGTGCAGCAGGCCCGTTCAGGCCATCCGGGCATGCCGATGGGCATGGCTGATATGGCTGAAGTGCTCTGGAATGACTTCCTCAAGCATAATCCGGCAAATCCTTGCTGGCCTGACCGCGATCGATTCGTATTGTCCAATGGTCATGGCTCGATGCTTTTATATGGGTTGTTACACCTTTCCGGCTACCCGCTGTCGATCGATGATCTGCGCAATTTTCGCCAATTCGGGATGAAAACTGCGGGGCATCCGGAATATAGCCCGGATATCGGCATCGAAACCACGACCGGGCCGCTCGGCCAGGGTATTACCAACGCTGTCGGCATGGCGCTGGCAGAAAAAACACTGGCCGCAGAATTTAACCGACCTGGCCATGAGATTGTCGATCACCACACTTATGTGTTTCTCGGTGATGGGTGCCTGATGGAAGGAATTTCTCATGAGGCTTGCTCGCTGGCCGGCACACTGAAACTCGGCAAGCTGATTTGCCTGTATGACGACAACGGGATCTCGATCGATGGTGAGGTAGAGGGCTGGTTTACGGATGACACACCCGAACGGTTTCGTGCTTATGGCTGGCATGTCATCGCTGCGGTGGACGGGCATGATCCAGCGGCGATTCATGCTGCGATTGCCGAGGCCCGGGAAAATGCCGACCAGCCGTCGCTGATCTGCTGTAAAACAATCATTGGTTTTGGCGCTCCGAATAAGCAGGGTACCGAGGCCACGCACGGTGCCCCGCTGGGTGACGATGAAATAGCGGCAGCCCGCGAGTGGCTGGGTTGGGATGAACCCCCATTTGTCATCCCCGAGGTTATTTCCGAGGCGTGGAACCAGGCGGAAACAGGTCAGGCGGCGGAACGCCAATGGAATGAATGCATGGCCGGATACGCTGCGGATTATCCACAACTTGCCGTCGAGTTTGAGCGACGAATCAACAGCGAGCTTCCCGCAGACTGGGCATCGGCTGCCGATGCCGCGATTGCCGCTATTGCGGAGGCAGGTGAGTCCGTCGCAACGCGCAAGGCTTCATTGAATGCATTGAATGCATTCGCGCCGTCCTTGCCCGAATTGCTCGGTGGCTCGGCCGACCTGACGGGTTCGAATCTGACCAGTCATTCCGGTTCCAGCGTGATCAGTGCTGACGATGCATCCGGAAATTACATTTCTTATGGTGTTCGCGAGTTTGGTATGGCGACGATCATGAATGGTCTGGCGTTGCATGGTGGATTTATTCCATATGGCGGCACATTCCTGACGTTCTCGGATTATTCGCGTAATGCGTTGCGCATGTCTGCACTGATGGGTATTCGTACGATTCATGTTTTTACCCATGATTCGATCGGTCTGGGTGAGGATGGTCCGACTCATCAACCGGTCGAGCAGACTGCCAGTCTGCAATTGATTCCTAATATGCGTGTCTGGCGTCCCTGCGATGCCGTTGAAACGGCGGTTGCCTGGCGCGATGCAATCGAAACCAGCACCGGCCCGACCAGTTTGATCCTGACGCGTCAGGGTCTCGCTCATCAGCCGCGGACGGATGAACAACTGGCTTCGATCCGACGCGGTGCCTATGTTCTGTGTGATGCTGAAAATCCTGACCTGATCCTGATCGCGACCGGATCGGAGGTCGCCCTGGCGGTAACCGCAGCCACTGCTTTGGCCGAGGCCGGATGTCGGGTGCGGGTTGTGTCAATGCCGTGCATCGCTGCATTTCTCGCTCAGGATGAGGCCTACCGTGAGTCCGTTCTGCCGGCCGCAATTGACCGGCGTATCGCAATTGAAGCGGGAGTAACAGGTTTGTGGTATCGATTCGTCGGCTCTGCCGGACAGGTCATCGGACTGGATCGTTTCGGTGAGTCGGCACCGGCCGGGGAGTTGTTCAGGCATTTTGGATTTACGACTGAGAATATTGTGGCGCAGGCTCTGCGCCTATTGGAGAAAGGATGATGTCAATTAAAATTGCAATTAATGGTTATGGACGCATCGGGCGCAATGTCCTGCGGTCCATTTACGAGGCAGACCGGACCGGCGAACTGAGTATCGTTGCAATCAACGACCTGGGCGACGCGCAAACGAATGCACATCTGACTCGCTTCGACTCGGCCCATGGCCCGTTTTCAGGCGAGGTAACGGTCGATGGAGACAACATGGTCGTCAATGGCGATCGGATTCGTGTATTTGCAGAACGCAATCCGGCCGATTTGCCGTGGGGTGATCTCGGTGTTGACGTTGTATTTGAGTGCACCGGGTTTTTTGCCAACAAGACGAAGGCTTCGGCTCACCTCGATGCAGGTGCAAAAAAAGTAGTGATTTCGGCGCCGGCCGGCAATGACATTGATGCAACGATTGTTTACGGTGTCAATGAGGACACACTGCGAGCCGAGCATCAGGTCATTTCAAATGCATCGTGCACAACAAATTGTCTTGCGCCACTGATAAAACCATTGCATGAAAAGATTGGTGTCGAGAAAGGTGTCATGAACACGATTCATGCCTATACCAACGACCAGGTGTTGACGGATGTTTATCATACCGATCTGCGTCGCGCACGGTCGGCTACGCATTCGATGATACCGACCAAAACCGGTGCTGCTGCAGCTGTCGGTCTTGTATTACCGGAATTGAACGGCAAACTCGATGGTTTTTCGGTTCGGGTGCCGACCATCAATGTGTCTCTTGTTGACCTGACATTTACGGCGTCACGCGATACGACGGTCGAGGAGGTCAATGAGATTATGCGTACGGCCGCATCCGGCAATGACTCCCTCGGCCAGGTACTCGGCTATAACGACGGGCCGCTGGTATCGATCGACTTCAATCATAATCCGAATTCATCGACCTTCGACGCGACCATGACCAAGGTCATGGGTGGCGACCTGGTTAAAGTTTGTTCGTGGTACGACAACGAGTGGGGTTTCTCCAATCGTATGCTCGATACGACATTGGCACTGATTAACGCCGGGTAACCAATACGGCTGCAGTGACGATGAATATTCTTAAAATGTCGGATCAGGAGCTGACCGGTAAACGGGTCATGATCCGTCTCGATCTGAATGTGCCGCTGAAGAATGGTGTGGTGGCCAGCGATACGCGTATTCGTGCAACTTTGGCGACGATTCAGCTGGCGCTTGAGCGTGATGCTGTCGTTATTCTGCTGTCGCATCTCGGCCGGCCTGTTGAAGGTGAATTCGATCCGCAGTTTTCGTTGCAGCCTGTTGCGGATCATCTGAGTGGTTTGCTCGAGCGACCCGTGCGTCTCGAGGTTGACTGGCTCGATGGTATCGATGCCGGTCCGGGTGAGGTCGTATTGTGTGAGAACGTACGTTTTAACCAGGGTGAGAAGGCCAATGACGAAAGACTGTCACGCCAAATGGCCGGGCTGTGTGATGTTTTCGTTATGGATGCATTTGGAACTGCGCACCGGGCACAGGCCAGCACGCATGGTATCGCGCAGTACGCACCGGTAGCTTGCGCCGGGCCGCTGCTGATGGGTGAGCTTGAAGCGCTCGGCCAGGCGCTGAGTAATCCGGCGCGACCGGTTGTTGCTATCGTCGGTGGGTCGAAGGTTTCGACAAAACTGACGGTGCTAAAGGCCCTGTTGCAGGTAGTGGATCAATTGATCGTCGGTGGTGGAATTGCCAATACATTCATTGCGGCTGCCGGGCATTCGGTTGGCGAGTCTTTGTATGAGGCAGATCTTGTTGCCGAAGCTCGCAACCTTACGCAGGGTGGAGATGCTGAACATCGGGCACAGGTACCGTTACCTGAAGATGTCATTGTGTCTCTTGAGGTCAGTGATTCGGCGCCATCGCAGGTTCGGCTCATCGATGCAATCGAATCAGACGAGTTGATTCTCGATATCGGGCCTAAGACGGCCGAGGCTTATGCAGAGTTTCTGGCCGCAGCGGGCACAATTGTCTGGAACGGGCCCGTCGGTGTTTTTGAAATCGATCAGTTTGGCAGCGGTACGGAGCGCATTGCGCACGCCGTAGCCGACAGTGCAGCATTCAGTATCGCAGGTGGCGGCGATACGCTGGCCGCACTTGAAAAATACGGTGTAACTGATGGCGTGTCGTACATCTCTACAGGAGGTGGCGCTTTTCTCGAGTTCCTCGAGGGCAAAACCCTGCCGGCTGTTGCCATTCTGGAGCAGCGCGCAGCGGCACACACTTCCGCATAACGGACAATTCACCACAGAACTTCCTGCGATTGAGGCCTCCAGCCGCAATTACTGATCTTTTCCGGCTGGAAGTCGCTCCTGTGAGCTGGCTATGGCAAGTCATAGCGCACACTACGAGCCAGACAGCATCGATTGTGGAATAATCGGCTTATGCGACGAACAAAGATTATTGCGACACTCGGTCCGTCTACCGACGGGCCGGAAGAACTGGAAAAATTATTTGCGGCTGGTGTCGATGTAGTCAGGCTGAATTTTTCCCACGGTACGTGGGAAGATCACCAGAACCGGATCGACATGGTGCGGGACGTTGCAAAACGTTGCGGTCGCCACATTGGCATCCTGGGTGATCTGCAGGGGCCTAAAATTCGCATCGATCGATTTCGTGATGGTTATGTGGTCCTCAAGGAGGGCAAATCGTTCACACTTGATAGTGAACTCGACGCGAAAGCAGGCAACAGGAAGGAAGTCGGCGTTGCTTACGAGCAACTCGCCAAGGATGTTGGCCCCGGAGACGTGCTGTTACTCGATGATGGCCAGATCGTGCTGACTGTCGAGTCCAAAAAAGGAACCCGAATCAAATGCAGGGTGACGGTTGGCGGTACGCTTTCCGATAAGAAAGGTATCAATCGCAAGGGCGGCGGTATCTCCGCGCCGGCGCTTACCGACAAGGATTTCGAAGATCTGCGCCGGGCGGCAGAAGTGGATCTTGAATGGCTTGCCGTGTCGTTTGTGCGCGAAGCAGATGATATCAATAAGGCCAGGCAAGCGTTGCAAAAGGCCGGTGGCACCGGGCATATCATCGCAAAAATTGAGCGCGCGGAGGCCATGGGCAATCTTGAGGAGATTATCAATGCCAGTGACGGTGTCATGGTGGCGCGCGGCGACCTGGGCGTCGAAATGGGTTTTGCCGGTTTGGCCGGCTTGCAGAAAACCATTATCAAGATGGCGCGTACCCATCATACGGTGTGTATCACCGCGACCCAGATGATGGAGTCAATGATTACCAGCCAGATGCCGACTCGTGCCGAAGTATCCGATGTAGCAAATGCGGTTATGGATGGTACCGATGCGGTCATGTTGTCAGCTGAAACAGCAGTAGGTGAATATCCCGATAAGGCTGTTCTGGCAATGGCCGAGGTCTGCAGAGGTGCAGAGAAATACCACCAGTCTGCCTCGGGTATGAGCCGGCATCGTTTGAACGATCGGTTCGGTGCGGTCGATGAGGCTATCGCGATGGGTGTTATGTACACGGCCAACCATCTCGAAGTAAAGGCAATCATTGCATTGACTGAATCCGGCACGACCCCGCACTGGATGTCCCGTATACGTTCCAGAGTGCCAATTTTTGCCTTCACAAGAAATGAAAGTACCCGCTGTCGCGTTGCCCTGTATCGTGGCGTTTACCCGATCGCCTATGAAGGTGCTCATGATCGTTCTGAACCCTTGTTCAAGGATGTTTGCAAGATACTGATTGACCGGGGGTACGTGAATGAGGGTGATTTAGTCGTTTTCACCAAGGGCGCTATGCGTGATGTTAGTGGCTGTACCAATGAGATGCGTATTCTGCCCGTGACCGGCCAGTGAATACGCTTCAAGAGCCGGGAAGCGTCTGATTTCAGCGGTATATACTCTGTGTCGTCGCGATGTGGAGCAAACACCGGGCAGCAACATCGGTGCCTGTGCCAATAGTGTGCAAATACCATATTTTTATCCGGTCCCTGTCATATTAGGGGGGGTGGGTGTACGCAGCCTTAAGGAATACATTATGCAAAGCTTGGCAGAAGAAAATCCGGGTACTCGTATTTTTCTGGTTGTCTTATTGTTATTTACGGTTATCTGCACAGGCCAGCCAGCTGTTGCGAATGAAGATTTGATTGCAGCGCAAAATGAGCAGCAGTCTACTGAACTGGTGCTCGTCGCTGGTGCAACCGGTGGTACCGGTGGTGAGGTAGTCAGGGAATTGCTGGCTAACGGATACCGTGTTCGTGCGTTTGTCAGAGATGCAGACAAGGCCCACGCGAGTCTTGGTGATGATATTGAATATGCCGTTGGTGACGTTCGTGAGCGCGCCTCCATTGATGCTGCCCTCGACGGTGTTGATGCATTGATCTCGGCCATTGGTGCGGGTCGTGGTGATCCCGGTAATGGACCGGAATTTGTCGACTATGGTGGGGTCAAAAACATGGCCGAAGCAGCAGCTGCAGTCGAGCTGCGGCAGTTTGTGCTGGTTTCATCGATGGGTGTTACGCACGAAGATCATGTTCTGAACAAGATGTTCAATAATGTCCTTATCTGGAAGTTCAAGGGTGAGGAGGCGCTGCGGGCCAGTGGTGTGCCCTATACGATCGCCCGTCCCGGTGGGCTCGTTAACGAACCGGGTGGCCAGAAGTCAGTCGTCTTCGCCCAGGGGGACGATCAAACCGGCACAATTCCGCGTGCCGACGTGGCCCGGGTTTGTGTCGCGGCATTGGGATCTGCCGATGCATTGAACAAAACCTTCGAGATCAACAGCGGTAAGTCTGCTCCCGAGCAGAGTTTCAGTGATGCTTTCGCGGCTCTCGATGCCGATTGAAGCACAGGCATACGACAATTACATGGAAAAGAGCCAATGGTTGAGCGGAATGACAATATTTTTGCCCGCATTATGAAGACGGCTTCGAAGATCAACCCGAACGAGCTTCGCACCGTTCTCGTCTCGTTTCTCTTCGTCTTCACTATCATGGCGGCCTACTACATACTGCGCCCCGTTCGTGATGCCATGGCGAGTGACTGGACGCGCACCGAAATATCGCAGCTTTGGAATATCAATTTCTTCCTGTGTCTGATGGTCGTGGCGATCTATGGTTTCTTCGTCACACGGGTCAAGTTCAAGTATCTCGTGCCCGGTGTGTATGCATTTTTTGCGATTACCTTCATTCTTTTCTACGTCTTCACAAACGGATCGCAGGATGCCGTGCTGCTGAACCTCGCGATCGACTGGAGTCTGATCAACTACGAGCTGCTGTTGACCGTCGACAAAGCTTTCTACCTGTGGGTCAGTGTGTTCAGCCTGTATCACATTTCAATGTTCTGGACCTTCATGGCGGATCTGTTCACGAAAGAACAATCCAACCGTTTGTTCGCATTTATTGCGGCCGGCGCCAGCCTCGGCGCCCTGGTCGGGCCTTCGATTCCCGCTTTTTTCGCCGAATCTCTGGGTACGGAACTGATGCTCATGGCGGCGCTGTTGTTGGTAGTGCCCATCGTTTTGTCTTTCTACCTCGAGCGGCTGAAGATTGCCGATCTGCACAATGAGTCGGTACATGTGGACATCTCGAAGCAGCAGATCGGTGGTAACCCGCTCGCTGGATTCAAGATGTTTTTCACGAACCCTTACCTGTTGGGTATAGGCGCCTTTCTACTGTTTTATACAGCGCTGGGTTCATTCGTGTATTTCGCGCAGACGGATGTATTGCGTCCGTTCGATGAAGTAGTCCGGACCAAGTATCTGGCACGTGTCGATTTGATCGTGAATATTTTGACCTTCGCGCTCGGCATGTTCGCGACGGGTCGAATCGTCACGCGCTTCGGCATGTCCATTACCCTAGCCCTTGTTCCGGTAATCATGGTAGCTGGTATGGCGATCTTGGCGTTTGCGCCGATCATGATTGTGGCGCTCACTTTGCAGGTCGTGCGCCGCGCCGGCAACTACGGCATCACCCGTCCGGCCCGTGAGATGCTGTTTACGGCGCTGGATCGGGAGACGCGCTTCAAGGCGAAACCGGTTATCGATGTCGTCTTGTACAGGGGCGGTGATGCGGTTTGGGGTAATGTCTATGCTTACCTGAGTGACGGCTTGGGTCTCGGGTTGGCTGCAATGATGTCTATCGGCGCCGGCCTCGCCGGGATCTGGGCGCTGGTCGGCAGCTGGCTGGGCGGTATGTTCAACCGCCAGGATCAGGGTACGACGACGGATGGTTCGGATACCGTTCGTCAGGCGGGGTAGTCGACGGAGTCATAAATTTCCCGAATTGGGTTGGGTCAACCGGCCGGGTTCATCAGTTCCTTGAGATCGGCAAGTACCTCGACCGAGTGACTTTCCGCGTCGACCTTATCGTAGTGTCGGGCAATATTGCCGGCCGGGTCGATAATGAACGACTCCCGTTTGGCGAACGTGAACGTACCTATTTTATTCAGCACGCCATAATTCGTAGAGGCCGTCTTTTCGGCATCAGAAAGTAATGAGAACGGCAGGCTGTATTTTTCGGCAAATGCCTGGTGTGATGCGACATCGTCGAGACTGACGCCGAGTATGATCGCACCGATATCCTCGAAGGCAAAAATATTATCACGGAACGCACAGGCCTCCTTCGTGCAGCCGGGCGTATCATCCTTCGGGTAAAAGTACAGCACGATCCATTTGCCGCTATATTGTTCCAGTGAGTGCCAGTTGCCTTTCTGGTCCTGCAGGCGAAACGGCGGTGCCGCCTCACCGACGGTGACACCGGCCAGGGCCGGTATCGTCAGGCCCAGCGAAATAAGTATTGTGGTCAGCGTCCGACTCAATATTCCTGCCATGGTCGTTGTTCCGAATTGATTGTGGATCGATTTTAGCATGGCGTGATCGGGTTCCTTGTAGGGTATCGATAGTTCTGGTTAACATCACTCAAATATGACGAACAAGCATGTAGTTACGGACCTGGGCCCGATCCGGCGCGATATCGGACTCGTGTTGCCGGGCGGCGGGGCCCGTTGTGCATATCAGGTCGGCGTTCTGAAGGCGATCGGAGAATTACTGCCAAAAGGTTCGCCTTGCCCGTTTCCGATTATCAGTGGAACTTCGGCTGGGGCAATTAACTCTGTTGTACTCGCAACACGTGCACGTCGCTTCGCGCGTGGTGTAGCTGAGCTGGAGAAGGTTTGGGGCGATTTCAGAACCCACCAGGTGTTTCGCAGCGATGCCCAGACGATGCTCAGAACCGGCACGCGCTGGTTGGCGAGCCTGAGTACCGGAGGGTTGCTCGGGCAAGCGCCGCATTCATTACTGGACAATGACCCGTTGCGTCAATTGTTGTCCCGGTATCTCAAGATCAGCCATGTTCAGAATTCGATAGATCGCGGTTTTCTGGACGCGATTGCCGTGACGGCCGCTGGATACGGAACGGCGCGATCGGTGTCCTTTTATCAGGGTAAACCCGATCTCGAACCATGGTCACGTGTCCGGCGGTATGGCCAGCCGACAACCCTGCGACTCGATCATCTGATGGCGAGTATCGCTGCCCCGTTGATCTTTCCTGGTGTACGAATTGGTCAGGAGTACTTCGGCGACGGCGCGATGCGCCAGGCAACGCCTTTGTCGCCGGCCGTGCATCTTGGCGCAAAGCGTATTCTTGTCATTGGCGTGCGCAATGAGGAGCCGGATCCCGAGCCCGGACCGGATGATCCGGTGCCGTATCCGAGTCTCGGTCGCGTTGCAGGTTACATGCTCGATGCTTTGCTCATGGATGGACTGTCATCTGATCTTGAGCGTCTTGCCCGCTTGAATTACATCGTTAACGAGCAGCCGGGTCGTACCCTGAATGGTCAGTTTGAGAGCCTGAGGTCGATCGATGCGCTGATCATGTATCCAAGTCAGGATATTCGCGAGATCGCACTGCGTTATGTGCACGAGATGCCACGTGCGGTGAGATTGTTTATGCGTGCTCTCGGCGCATTGAATTACGGTGGCCGACAACTCGTCAGCTATTTGTTGTTCGAGGCTGGTTATACCCGTGAACTGATTTTTCTCGGCTATACTGATGCGATGTCCCGGCGTAAACAGCTGGAGGATTTTCTGCTCGGTGTTCCCGTTGATGTGCCAAGTGGAATTGTTGGTTGGCGAGACCTCAGTAATGAATATTCCCAGCGGGTGCCAATACTCAATATCGACACGGCTGTTGATGGCAGCTGATAAACGGGGCCAGACTCAACGGTAGCCCAGCCTGAATAGACTGCTTATTGGCTAGTAGTAGCCTGATGGCTTAAAGCAGAAAAAATGTACCCAGCCCCAGGAAAGTGGCGAAGCCGATAATATCTGTCAGTGTCGTTAGTATGACTGTCCCGGCCAGGGCCGGATCGATCTTCAGTTTGTGCAACAGTAACGGAATGATGAAGCCGGCAAAGGCCGCAGTCAGCAGACTGATCATCAATGCGGCGCCAATCACCGCGCCAACCTGCCAGGTGTCAAAAAACAATACCGTGACGATGGCGACAACAAGAGCCCAGACCAGTCCATTCAGTGCCCCAACTGCGATTTCCTTGGCCAGCAGCCAGCGGGCATTGGAATCCTGCACACGGCCAAGGGCAATGCCGCGGATCATCAGTGTCAGTGTCTGGCTGCCGGCGATACCGCCCATACTCGCAACAACCGGCATCAGCACGGCGAGGATTACCAATTCTTCGAGCGCCGGTTTAAATAGTGCGACAACGGCCGCCGTCAGGAAAGCCGTGCCCAGATTGACACCGAGCCAGATCGCTCGACGTTGTGCGCTGGTGACGACCGGCGCAAACATGTCGTCTTCTTCATCTAGTCCGGCCATGCTCAGGATGTCATGATCCGCTTGTTCCTGAATGACGTCCATGACGTCATCGGCCGTAATCTGTCCGATCAGTTTACCGTTTTCATCGACGACAGCAGCCGAATAAAGGTCCCGACTCTGAAATTCCAGCGCAACTTCGGTTGCTGACCGGTGGGCTGGAATGGAACTAACTGACGTATCCATGACGTCTTTGACCATCGCTTGCGGACTGTGGGTTACAAGCGTGGTCAGATATAGGAGGCCGATAAACTGTTGATCACGATCAACAATGAATATCGCCGGCGTACCGTCCGGTAAGTCGCCCGAGCGGCACAGATAACGCATGACAACATCGAGCGTTATATCTGAACGTACGGCAATGGCATCGGGGTCCATGATGCCGCCGGCGCAGTCTTCCGGATAAGCCAGCACCGATTTGAGCTGTTCACGGTCCTCGGCCGGCAGTGATTCGATAACTTTAGCGGTCATCTCATCGGGCAGATCGGCGACGACATCTGCGAGATCGTCAAGTTCCATGCCTTCCGCGGCAGCTACGACCGCCTCGGGATCCATGTCTTCGAGCAGGCCCTGGCGGACCTCATCATTGAGTTCAACGAGGATTTCACCCTCGATTTCGTCATCGATAAGATCCCAGACAGCATCTCGTTCGGATAATGGCAGGGATTCCAGCAGCAGGGCGATTTCGGCCGGGTGCAGCGTATCGACAATCTGGCGTACTTCGTTCAGATCATTATTTGCTAATGCTTCGAGCAGATCGGCGAGATAGGATTTCTTTTCAGATTCCATTGCACACTCCATCTGCAGGTTTGGGTTGGCCGAGGTGGTGGGTGGTGGGTCGATGTGTGGTTCACACATCGGCTCCTGACCCGGAGCGAGTTTAGCCGGGAACCACGATAACGTCTATCAAAAAGCGACCTTACCGTCAGGTACTGTCCTTGCCGTCCCGTAATTCGTTGTGGCGGGTCAGGACATGAGTAAACTTTTGTTTCAGTTCTGCGGCAAGTTTTTCGGTGAGATATACTGAGCGATGCTGGCCGCCGGTGCAGCCAAGGGCGACCGTCAGGTAATTACGATTGAAGCTTATATACTCTGGAATCCATTTTTCGAGAAAGGCAAGTATGTCCGCATACATATTCTGTACGCTTTGAATGCCGTCGAGAAACTCAATAATGGGGCGGTCCTTGCCGGTCAATTTCCTTAGTTGAGTTTCCCAGTAAGGGTTAGGCAGACAGCGCAAATCAAAGACAAAATCCGCATCGGATGGTAAGCCGTGCTTGAAACCAAATGATTCAATGAGTATTGATAGCTCGGGGGCTTCACGTTGTCCTACACGGTCCCGGATTATATCTCCTAACTCGTAGACGTTGGTCCGCGTGGTGTCGAGTACGAGTGCGGCGCCGTCGATAATCGGACCAAGTAATTCGCGTTCCAGGGCAATAGCATCGGCAAGGCTCAGCTCTTCATCGCTCAGCGGGTGTTTTCGCCGGGTTTCCGAATAGCGTTTCAGCAGGATATCGTCTTCTGCATACAGGAAAATAACTTCGCAGAGAATTCCCCGGTTGCGCAGGTCGCGAACCAGGTCGGGGAGTGACTGCAGGTCAGCCGACCGGTTCCTGGCATCGACGCCGACAGCCAGATTGTCATAGATGGAATCGGCTGAAGCGACGAGTTCTGTGATTACCGTGTCGAGCAAAGCGGCCGGGACATTGTCGATACAATAGAAATTCAGATCCTCAAGCAGATTCAGAGCAACACTTTTGCCTGAGCCCGACAGACCGCTGACAATAATGAGGCGCATCGATATTAACCGCAGCTTGCTGACCTAGGAGTAGTCACGTTTTTGTGAATCACGTGCGTGATGGTCGGTCAGCTTTTCTTTATGTTTCACAATTTGCCGATCAAGCTTGTCCATCAGCCCATCGATGGCCGCGTACATATCATCTTCAACGGCTTGGGCATACAAGGTTCCACCAGTAACATTGACCTTGGCTTCCGCCTTGTGCCGGAGTTTCTCGACAGTCAGGATGCAGCTAATGCTGGTAACGCTTTCGAAGTGCCTATTGATGCGCGATACTTTATTGTTCACATAGTCCTTGAGTGCAGGTGTGATTTCGATATGGTGGCCCGTCAGATTCACTTGCATTGAGTTGTTCTCCTTAACAATTAACGTGCAGGTCGTTGTCTTCTTTCACTGGAAGGTGGGATTTTCAGCGATTCTCGATATTTGGCGATGGTTCGTCTGGCAATTTTGATTCCTTCCTCGGTAAGTAAGGTAACAATTTTACTGTCACTGAGTGGTTTTTGTGGGTTTTCAGCGCCAATTAACCGCCGAATCTTGGCGCGAATCGCTGTGGATGACTGTTCGGAGCCATCGCTTGCCGCCAATTGGCTGGAAAAGAAGTATTTGAGCTCAAAAACGCCTCGCGTCGTATGCATGTACTTGTTTGATGTAACCCGGGAAACGGTTGATTCATGCATAGCTATCTCATCCGCTATATCCCGCAGTACCATGGGTTTCATCGCTTCTTCGCCGTGCTCGAGAAAGTCAACCTGACGCTCGACGATACTCATTGCCACCTTGAGCACCGTATCGTGGCGGATCTCAAGGCTTCGAACCAGCCAGCGAGCTTCCTGTAGCTGGGTACGCAGGTCGTCGTGGCCTCCACTGGAGTGCAGCATTTCAGCATAGGTCTGGTTGACCTTCAGTCGTGGCGCGATCGAACGATTGACTTCAACAATCCATTTACCATCCTGTTTGCGGACGTAGACATCCGGAATAATGTACTCCGCTGTCGATGACTGTATTGCAGACCCGGGTCGCGGGTGACAGGCTCTTACCAGTGCGAGGGCCATATCGAGCTCTTCTGCAGAGATGCTCAGCTGGCGTTGCAGTGCTGAATAATCCTGCTCTGCAACGAGATCGAGATAGGACTCTGCGACGCGGCATGCAGCATCGCGGCCGGGAACCTGTTTATCGAGAAGACGCAGCTGGATACCGATGCACTCAGCAAGGTCACGTGCGCCGATGCCGGCCGGGTCCAGTGCCTGGACTTTAGTCAGCGTCTGCGCAACTTCCTGGTCGGTAAATTCGGCCTCGCCGATTAGTGACTGGTGGATTTCGTCGAGTGATTCAGTCAGGTAGCCATCTTCGTTGATTGAATCGACGAGCGACTGGCCAATGACGACCTCACGCGGCGAAAAGTGTTCCATTTCCAGTTGCCAGAGCAGGTGCTCACGAAGTGTCTCATCGCTACGGTCTGCAAGTTCCGGTCGTCGTGAGTCATCGCTCCAGTTATCGCTACGCGCAGTTGAACCGGCGTGTTCATTCCACAGGTTTGTTTCATCGCTTTCGCCGGAGATGACTGCAGGCTCTTCCACTTCCGGCGCGGACTCGGCGGGCTCTTCACGCTCCAGCATGACATTTTCTGCCAACGCCTGTTCGATCTGCGTGCTGAGTTCCAGTACCGGCATTTGCAGCAGCCGAATGGCTTGCTGCAACTGTGGTGTCATGGTCAGTTGCTGACCAAGTTTAACGTTTAGTGAAAGCTTCAAGCCGTTCATCTACAAACTGAACCCTTCTCCGAGATAGACCTCGCGAACCTGCTGATTGTTCAGGATGTCATCAGGTGTCCCCTGGGCAATCATTATTCCATCACTTAGAATATAGGCACGATTACAGATACCGAGTGTTTCACGGACATTATGATCAGTGATCAGTACGCCAATGTCGCGTTCGGCAAGGTGCCTGATGATCCGCTGGATATCGAGTACCGAAATGGGGTCTACGCCCGCGAATGGTTCATCAAGAAGAACGAACCGTGGTTCTGCGGCCAGCGCACGGGCAATTTCAACCCGTCTGCGTTCGCCGCCGGACAGGCTGATGCCCATACTGGTCCGGACATGATTGATGTGTAATTCATCAAGCAGTTCTTCGAGAATGCGTTCACGATTGATGCGGTCAAGGTCGGCGCGTGTTTGCAGGATTGCCCTGATATTCTTCTCAACGGACAGCTTGCGAAATATCGATGCCTCTTGTGGCAGGTAGCCAAGCCCCAGACGGGCACGCTTGTGCATGGGCATCGGCGTGAGATTCTTACCATCCAGAATAATGCGGCCTTCGTCTGCAGAGATAAGGCCAACGATCATATAGAAAGCAGTTGTTTTGCCGGCACCGTTCGGTCCGAGCAGGCCGACGACCTCACCGCTGCAAACTTCCAGCGAAATATCCTTGATGACCTGGCGGAATTTATAGCGTTTGGAAAGATTCTCTGCGCTGAGGATACTCACGGGTTTATCTGATCCTCGATCTTTGACAAGCTGCTATCTGGCGGAATAATTTTCATACTAACCTGCCCGTCATCATCAGCATCCGCGATGATGAATTCGCGATTCAAGTCATAGGAGATTCTGTTGCCGGATACTTCATTGGCGCCGTCACTCAGCCAAGAGTCACCTGTTAACTTGATGATGCCCGCGTCGACATCATACTCCATCTGGTTTGCACGACCTTCTGTTTTCCGTTCCTCATCGATTCTTAGTTGGGTGAAATTGACCGGCTGTCCCTGCATTACAGCGCTACGGATGCGGTGTTCACGAAACAGGATATCGGCATAGTCACAGTTCGCTATCGTGTCGGCATTTTCTATAATGACCGTACCGGAAAATTCCCAACGCATATTTTCAAAATCAAGACGGGTTGCAGTCGCTTCATCGGCCATAATGCTTAGCAAACCCTGTTTGATTGTCAGGTTGCGAAAAAACAACTTGTTTTTCTTGCGATCAAATTCAGATGATTCTGCATCAAGATTTATCGGCAGTGTTTTCATCAGGGCGATATCGATCGCTTCCTGTGCAACGATGGTGGCGGACAGGAACATGAGCGCAATGCCAAGTGCATTGGCGATTAAATTACGGGATAAATTGGCCATTAACGTCTGAGATCAGTTGCAACCTTTCTTCCTTGAGATATGCGCGCAGACCTTTAGCAAATAATGTGTTGTTTGTGTAGTCAATAACGACATCCCTGTCTGTGTTGGCAATGTAGGTCTCCGTATTCAATTCCAGGTAATCAGTGCTGATTCGGGTCGGTGCCTGCATTTCTCCGCGGGTCTTGGCAATGACATTCCCTGTTAACTTTATGATATTACCACCGGGTAGGATATGCCCTGTATCGGCGTGCAAATCCCACGGTATCTCGGTCGGAGGATCATATTTAATCCGCACGACATCGAGTTCGATGATGCCGTTTTCCGCGACCTGTTTCGCCTGGTTAGTTTGCACTCTATACAATACCTGGCCGCTTTCCCCGGTACGGATAAGTTCAGCCTGTTTCATGGAGTAACCGACGCCGAGCTCCGGTCGCTGTTTACGATCTGATTCCTGCTCGCCGCTGCGA
The DNA here is from genome assembly GCA_002688175.1 of Chromatiales bacterium. Taxonomy (GTDB): domain Bacteria; phylum Pseudomonadota; class Gammaproteobacteria; order Steroidobacterales; genus SMWD01. The sequence goes on along the minus strand of NZCC01000056.1, from coordinate 11,275 downwards.
ATCACGAGGACACCGCTGGCCACCGCGGCAATCAGCAGTAACACGAGCTTCGGCCAGGGGTTAGCAATCATGGATTATCGGTGGCCACTTTGTGCTGCGATCAGTGCATCGCAGACTTCCCGGACTGCTCCGTAACCGCCGCCGAGGATGGTGTGCCAGTCGGCATAACTCAGTATCGCCGGTTGGGCATTGGCGACGGCAATGCTGAGGCCGGCCGCTTGCATGATCGGCAGATCCGGTTCGTCGTCACCGACACAGGCCACTGCTTCGGGTGGTATACCGAGTTGGGCCGTGATTTCGGCAAATGCCTCGCTTTTGGTGTCCTGGCCAAGCCTGACGTGTTCGATGCCCAGTTCCGTCATGCGGGTTGCCACTGCTGTACTGTGCCGGCCGGAAATGACTGCAACCTTGATGCCGGCCCGCATGAGCTGCTTGATGCCATAACCGTCGTGGACATGAAAAACTTTGGCTTCATGGCCCTGTGCATCGTAGTGTAATTGGCCGTCGGTCAAGACACCGTCGACGTCGAGTACGAGCAACCGGATGCGGGAAAGTTTTTCGGCGCTAGGCGTGCGTGAGCTGTTCATGAGGTCTGATCCCGGTCACATGACGCCTGCGCGGAGCAGGTCATGGATGTTAAGCGCGCCGACCAGCTTGTTCTGGTCATCGACGACGAGTAGTGCGGTTATTTTTTGTGTTTCGAGTATTCGTACACTCTCGGCGGCAAGTTGTTCCGGTCTGGCCGTCTTGCAGTTTTGGGTCATGACATCAGCCATCGTTATGTCATGGATGTTGATGGGTTGGTCGAGCGTCCGGCGCAGGTCACCATCAGTGAAGATACCCGCAAGCTGATCATCCGCCGTGACGATCGCGGTCATACCCAGGCTTTTGCGCGACATTTCGATGAGGCCATCGGCCAGTGAGGTAGTAGCCTCGACCCGCGGAATTTCATCCCCGGTATGCATCAGGTCTTCAACCTTTAACAGTAATCTGCGCCCGAGTGCGCCGCCGGGATGCGAGCGGGCGAAATCTTCTGCCGTAAACCCACGGCTTTCCAGAAGCGCGACAGCCAACGCATCTCCCATTGCAAGCGCGGCTGCCGTGCTGGCTGTCGGCGCAAGATTCAACGGGCAGGCTTCTTCATGGACAGACGTATCAAGTACGGCTGCTGAAGCTTTACCAAGCGTTGATTCCGCTTGGCCTGTCATGGTGATCAGGGGCAGGTCGAGACGCTTGAGCAGCGGCAGTATCGTGATGATTTCGGCTGTTTCGCCGGAGTTCGATATGGCGATGACAGCATCCTTCGGCGTGATCATGCCGAGGTCACCGTGACCGGCTTCGCCGGGATGCACGAAAAATGCCGGCGTACCGGTGCTGGCCAGCGTGGCAGCGATCTTGCCGCCAATGTGCCCGGATTTTCCCATCCCTGTGACGATGACGCGACCAACCGTAGCCAGGCACAACCGACAGGCCGTGGCAAAATCATCACCTATCCTGGGGCTCATCGCTTCGATTGCGCGCGCCTCGATCTCCAGGACGCGACGACCTGTTTCAGTCAGTGATTGTTTTGTCGTGTCATTGGCCATGGGTTCAAAATATTTTGACAGCCACATACGCATGATAGGCGATGAAGCTGATTAGCAGGGCGGCACCAGCCCAGCGACTGATGCGGATAATTCCCGTGTAATTGTACGTCATGAAGAAGAATGCGACCGTAAATGCCAGCATGACCGGGAAATGCAGGCTGGTGGTTGTGATGTCAAGGGCTACCGGGCGAATCGTGGCAGCAATGCCAATCACTACCAGCATATTGAAGCTGTTCGAGCCGATGATGTTACCGATCGCGAGGCCGTGCTCACCTTTACGGGCTGCGAGGATCGATACGGCCAGTTCAGGCAGGCTGGTACCGACAGCGACGACCGTGATACCGAGCACGGTATTGGTGATTTCAAGTTCCAGGGCGATATTCTCTGCGCCCCAGACCAGTGCCTTGGAACCGCCGATCAGCAAAACAAGGCCGGAAATGATCCGCATGGTGGCAAGATTCTGCTGCATATCGGCCGGAATTTCCGACGCATATTCCGCCTCAATGGTGTCGTGGCCACGGGTCCGTTGCCCGAGCCGGACGATCCAGTAGGTAAAACCGGCGAACGCGCACATCAGGAATAGCCCCTCGATCCGGTTCAGGCTGGCGTCGTTGATCAGGAAGATAGGCAGTATGCAGACCGCGAGCATAACCGGGAGTTCGCGCCTGAGCGTCTGCGAATTTACCTGTAGTGGCCACAGCAACGCCGTCATGCCGCCAACCAGGCCAATGTTGGCGATGTTTGAGCCAATTGCGTTGCCGATTGCAAGGTTGGGTACGTTGTTGAGGGCGGCCATCACCGAAACCAGGATTTCCGGTGCCGAGGTCGCAAAACCGACGACGGTCAGCCCCACGATCATCGGTGACACACCCAGGTTGCGGGCGGTTACTGAAGCGCCGGCGACCATCCGGTCAGCACCCCAGATGAGAAGAATAATCCCCGAAATTAGCGCGACCACATACAACAGCATAGGTGGTGATTATAATGACGGGCTTTGCAAGAAGATAACCTCGACGAAGCATTAAGTGGCTATCGGGGTGAAGGAAAGACCATGACTCCAGAACAGATTCAGACCATGCTTGTGGCAAACCTGGCTGGCTGCACAGCCCGGATCAGCAGCGCGGACAACACGCATTTTGAGGCGACGGTCATCAGCGACAGTTTCGTTGGCAAGCGTGCGCTGCAGCGACACCAGATGGTGTACAGCGCCCTCGGTGATAAGATCGGCGGTGATATCCATGCCTTGTCGATCAAGGCATTAACACCAGAGGAAGCTGGAACCAGTGGCGGATAAACTCGCGATCAATGGCGGTAACCGGCTGGACGGCGAGGTACGTATCTCCGGCGCCAAGAATGCGGCATTGCCCATACTGGCCGGCGCGCTGCTGACGGGTGAGCCGGTCATTATCAGCAACGTACCTCACCTGATGGATGTGACGACGATGATCGAGTTGCTCGGTCGCTTGGGCGCTGAGGCTACGGTCCATGAAGGTATGAGTCTCGAAGTCAATGCAGCCCGGATCAATAATTGTGACGCGCCGTACGAACTCGTGCGGACGATGCGTGCCTCGATTCTTGTGTTGGGACCCCTGCTGGCCCGGTTCGGGCATGCGAACGTGTCGTTGCCGGGTGGTTGTGCAATTGGCGCACGCCCCGTTGACCTGCATGTCGCCGGATTACGTGCGATGGGGGCTGATGTCGAGATCGAGGACGGTTATATCCGGGCCCGGGCCGAGCATTTGTGCGGCGCCCATATCGTGCTGGACCAGGTTACCGTGACCGGCACCGAAAACCTGATGATGGCCGCCATATTGGCCGATGGTGAAACGGTTCTTGAAAATGCTGCCCGCGAACCGGAAGTTGTCGATCTGGCGAATTTTCTCAACGCCATCGGTGGGCGCGTGTCAGGTGCCGGTACGAACAGCATCATGATCGAAGGTGTAAAACGTTTAAGTGGCGCCGAGTATGAGGTATTGCCGGATCGGATCGAAACCGGCACGTTCCTTGTGGCGGGTGCGATTACCGGTGGGCGGGTGCGTGCCAAAAGAACCCGTCCTGAGGGTATTGAGGCGGTTCTGGGTAAATTACGTGAAACCGGTGCATCGGTTTCAACCGGTCCGGACTGGGTAGAGGTGGATATGCAGGGCCAGCGCCCAAGGGCCGTCGATATCAGCACGGCGCCGTATCCTGGTTTTCCGACCGATATGCAGGCGCAGTTCTGCGCGCTGAATGCCGTAGCCGAGGGGGTTGGGGCAGTAACCGAAAACGTGTTCGAAAACCGTTTCATGCACGTATCCGAGCTCCAGCGGATGGGTGCTTCGATCAATTTGCAGGGCAACACAGCAATTATCCACGGCGTTGAACAGCTGACTTCAGCTCCGGTCATGGCGACGGACCTGCGCGCTTCAGCCGGACTGGTCCTGGCCGGGCTGGTTGCTGACGGCGAAACGGTCGTGGATCGCATATATCACATCGATCGTGGCTATGAGCGCATCGAGGAAAAGCTGCAGCTGCTCGGCGGGAGCATTCGCCGGATTATTTGATCTTAGTCGTGATAACAGCTCAGGTTGGTAGTCAACCTTGCAATCGCCTGTGTATAATTCGCACAAATTTTTATGTGCCTCTTGTCAGATCCTAAGGGTACGAGTCATAACGGGATCGTCAAAAGAGAATGATGTCGGGTAGAACGGTCGATCATCAATAGACATAGGACGATAATATTCAATTTTGCTAGCCTGCGCGGCTCGATGAATTAAAAATCGGGTATGAGCCGTCACTATCAGAATATGGCGATAAGCTTTACCGGTATTGTGGCAAAAGGATGTAGTAGCATTTGCCGTATCAATATAAAGCTTATTTGGTGTTGTTAATTACTTAAGGATCGGTTCACGGTGAACTGTGGAGTTAGTTCATGGCTATTGTGGCCGGAAGGCATTCGATAATGACGTTATTTTCCAGTCCAACCTGTTTTTATAGTCATCGCACCCGCCTGGTGCTGGCTGAGAAGAATATCAGGATTGATGTAGTCAATGTTGAGGGCACCGATCTGCCCGAGGATTTGCTCGATCTGAATCCTTATCATAGTGTGCCGACACTCGTTGATCGGGATCTCGTGCTCTATGATTCGCGGGTTATCATCGAGTATCTTGACGAACGTTTTCCGCATCCGCCGTTGATGCCTGTCGATCCGGTAACCCGTGCACAGTTTCGTCTGGCGTTGTACCGGATTGAGAAAGATTGGTACAGTCTGGCCGATCAGCTTGAAGCTGCATCCGATCCCAAGCAGGTATCTCGTACTCGCAAAATTCTGGAAGAAAGTATTGTCGCCAGTGCAGAGGTTTTCGGTGTGAAGAAGTTTTTCCTTAGCGACGATTTCTCACTCGTTGATTGCAGTATTGCGCCGATACTCTGGCGACTCGAATCCTATGGCATCGAAATTTCTGACCATGCTCAATCTATCCGCAGTTACATGAATGATGTGTTTTCGCGGCCGTCTTTCCAGGAAAGTCTGACGGAACTTGAGCAGGAAATGCACCAGTAAGCGGCATTGCCGTTAGTTCCATGCCGCATCAGGATATTTCGCAGCGACCCTATCTGGTCAGGGCGCTGCATGAATGGATGACGGATAACGGCAAGACACCACACCTCGTCCTCGATGCCACCGTATCCGGCTTGCAGGTTCCGCCTGAGCATATTCAGGATGGCAAGATTGTTCTGAATTGCAGCTATTCGGCGACCAGGAACCTGGTGCTCGGCAATGATGACATTGAATTTGAGACACGTTTCAACGGTAAGGCACACTTGATCAGGGCACCCATGGAATCGGTACTCGGCATCTATGCGCGTGAAACGGGAGAGGGCATGTTGTTTGCCGAACAGGATGCTGAGGGTAATCAGCCGACTCCGCCCGCTGCCGGCGATGATGACAATCCTGAACCACCACCGGCCGGTCCTGGTCGAGCGCGGCTGCGTATCGTTAAATAGTACGTTTTAGCTGCTTTATCTTTAGTCTTTCCATGGGCGGTATTTTTCCGTCGGGTATCCTTACAAAACGCCGCAGGAGCGGCTTTAAGGTTTTGGAAGGATACCCGACGGAAAAATACCTCGACACCTTGGTGGAACCATGGCGGACACAAAATGTCGTTCAGGGAAAGACAAAGGAATAACCTGGTGTCTGACACCAATGAACCGGAATTAATTCTTCCCGAATAACATCTGATCAATCACGTCACACAGGCAGTGGATGACGAGGAGGTGGACTTCCTGGATGCGGGCGGTGCGCTCGTCCGGTACCCGGATTTCGACATCGTCGGCATCGAGCGCCCGACCGATGGCGCCGCCGTCGCGCCCGGTGAGGGCGATGACTTTCATGTCACGGGCATGCGCTGCTGCAATGGCCGCGATGATATTCTGAGAATTGCCGGAAGTGGAAATTACCAGCAGGCAGTCGGTCGGATTGCCGAGCGCGGTTACCTGTTTTGAGAAAATTTCCTCAAAGGTGTAGTCATTCGCGATCGCCGTCAGCGTCAAACTGTCTGCAACTAACGCAATTGCCGGAAGTCCGGGGCGTTCCATTTCAAATCGATTCAGCAGTTCGCAGGAGAAATGCTGGGCATCACCGGCCGAGCCACCGTTGCCGCAACTCAGGATCTTGCCGCCGGCGCGCAGGGTTGAGGTCATCAGGTCGGCGGCTACGGCAATAGTGGGCGCCAGTTCTGCACTCGCCCGTTGCTTGATGGCGATACTGTCCTCGAAATGTTTGCTGATCTGGTCAGTTGCAGACATGTGGTGTTCCCTGGTGGTTGCTTATGTGTCAGTCAGGTCGTCCATTGTAAACGCACCGGTAATCCAGTGTATGTCCGGCTTGTGAAGTGTGCCGGATAGTCCAACGACGTCAAAACGCACCGGCGCATCCCGGTAGGCCGGGTATCTGCGAATAAAATGTTGTGTCGCAATGGCAATCTTGCGCTGTTTTGCAGCTGAAATCGATGCTATGGGACCGCCAAATGTGGCCTGGTGTCGGTAGCGAATCTCTACGATGATCAAGAGTTCTGCCTGGCGCATGACCAGGTCGAGTTCACCGAAGCGACATCGGTAATTAGTGGTCACGACTGTCAGGCCGCGCTCGGTCAGAAAGTGGCGGGCTAGTGTTTCGGCAGTCCGGCCGTTGTCGATGTGTTGGGCCAATTGTCGTAGTCGGTCGCTTCGTCGGTCAATCGTTCCTGTTCGGCCAGCGGGTCCATCAGTACCGGTCGACCGCGTTGCATCTTTGCCCAGGGCAGACGGCGCAGAATCCGGTTGCGATCGTCAAAATACAGTGTCCCGGTCATGCCCTCGATTTCCTGGCTGTTACTGCCGGAATTGACGATTGGAACCAGCCGGTATGCATCGAAACCCAGTGCGTAAAGCCGCGACCGGCGTTCCGCCTGGTCGGGCCAGTATTCAGCCAGTGTCTTTCGTACATCGAGTGACAGGCCGTCGGGCGCTATCACCCATGGTACGTCTGGAAACATGATGCCGTTAAGATCTGAATTGTTCCGTGAGCCTTCCTCGTAGATCGCAGATGTTGAGTACGTTGGCACTGCGCCCGCGTAATGAAAGCGCAATTGCGGTCTGATCAGCTTACCGGTCGTTGCGCGCGCTGCCAGAAAGATTAAATCGATATCCGCTCGTCGTCGTGGTTCATATTCGAGCTGAATACCAATATTTGCGCTGAGCCGATCGCGGCGACCCCGACTCTCGTCAATCAGCAGCAGCTGCTGGATGCTGCTCGAGAAGTCCGGGTTGCGCGGGTCATAGAATCGGTAGTCAAGAATTTGTCCGCCCCGTGCCTGTAATTCCGCGCTAAAGCTGGTCATCATGCGCCTGCCCCAGGCAGTGTTGGGGGCCAGCGCCAGTGCGCGATATTGACCCAGTGCTGCGACTCGTCGCGCTACTTGCCGGGCTTCATCTTCGGGTGACAGGGAGAACTGGTAAAACCCGACGGATTGTGGAAATTCTTCAGGGAGGAAGTTCAGCGTCAGGGTTGGGGTTGTGATGCCGGTGTCGGCGAGTTCCTGTACTGCCTCTTTGAGCAGCGGGCCAATGACGAAATTTGCCCCGTCACTGATGGCTTGCGCATACGACTGCGCCGTGCCGGCCGCATCGATGTCATAAATTCTGATCTGCGGACGGGGGGCCTGGGCGGGGGTCAGGTAATGGGCCGCAAGCAGACCGTCACGCACGGCTCGGGCCGATTGCTTTTGTCGGCCCGACAGCGGCAGCAACACGGCGATCTGGCGCGGGTATTCAATGACAGCGGGAAGTCGTTGCAGGATGGTCGCGACGAGCGGATTGTTGGCCGGGTGATTAAAATAACTGGATTGCCACGCACGCAGGGCTGCGCGCATTGCCGTTGGACTGGTTCGCTGGGTCCAGGCGATTCGTCCCAGATCCAGCCAGCCCAGCAGGATCGGGTCTCCGCTGATATCGTCCGGCAGTTCACCGCCCCAGGCCTGGTAACTTTTCCATAGATCATTCTGGTGCGTGAGGATATCGTTGCTGTCCTCAAGCCAGGTTTCGCGTTCGATCAGGATGTTGGTCGCCGCAACGGGCTGGCCGGTGCGAAACAGCGCATTGCCTTTTAAGCGCAGAATTTCCAGAACCATTTTCTGATCCTGGCTGGCAGGCGCCCTGGCCAGGATCTCAAGTGCCCGTTTCGGTTCGTCGGTTGCAATGTAGACCTCGGCTATCACCCGTGACCATAACAGCAGGTTGGATTCATCGATTGGATCGCCCAGACGGCTGAGGATGGTTTTTGCTACCTCCGGGAAACCTGCCAGCAGACGTTCATGTGCCATCAGGATCAGGTAGCTTTGGCGCTCTGCATAGTCTGCTGTCAGGTTGGCTAGTTCCAGGTAAGCGTCGGCCGCCTCCCGATGCTGGCCCAGGGAGGCGAACTGCTCGGCACGGTTAGCTGCAGCATATTCGGGTGACCCGGTTTGTGAGCTCAGCGGTATCGCTGTGCAGCCTGCCAGTCCTGTCAGTATGATCAGCCACACGACTGCAGGTATGGTACGGCGTAGACTTGCGCTGATTGAATATTGATGGTTCACATTTGAACTCAGGAGTTTACAGGTTTTGACTACGGATCCCGGGACACTATATGTAGTCGCGACACCGATCGGAAATCTTGACGACATCAGTGCGCGCGCACGCGACGTGTTGCAAAAGGCTGTGGTTGTGGCTGCTGAGGATACCCGGCGGGCGGGTCAATTGCTAACCCACCTGGGGTTGAAAAACCGGTTGTTGTCATTACATGAGCACAATGAAAAGTCGCGTGTCGATGAAGTACTCACCATGCTGTTGTCCGGCGATGATGTCGCACTGATCAGTGATGCGGGCACACCGCTGATCAGTGATCCCGGCTACCGGGTGGTCGAGCGGGTACGTGCCGAAGCCCTGCCGGTCAGCCCGATACCCGGTTGTTGTGCAGCGATTGCGGCCCTGTCGGTGTCCGGTTTGCCAACCGACCGGTTCCGTTTCGAGGGATTTCTGCCGGCCCGGCCCGTGGCGCGTCGGAACCGACTCAAGGCGTTGAGTGATGTAACGGAGACGCTGATCCTGTACGAATCTGTGCATCGGGTTGCCGAGCTGCTGGCCGACCTCGAGGCCATCCTCGGCGCGCAACGGCCCATCACGCTGGCGCGCGAACTGACCAAGCGGTATGAGACGATCTATCGCGGTACCGTGACAGAGGTTCGTGAGCAATTGGAGGCTGATCCGGGTGGAGGTAAGGGTGAATTTACGCTTGTGATTGCCGGAGTATCCGAGCAACAGTCTGCTACGACACATGAACTGGAGCGGATCGTGACGATCTTGCTGCAGTCTGTTTCTGCCAGCCAGGCGGCTTCGCTGGCGGCAGAAATCACCGGTGTGAAGAAGCGTGAGGCTTATCGGCTTGCAACCGAACTTAAGGAGCGTGATTAATTCTTTGCAGACTTCATTCAGCAGTGATTTGAACCGCGATTCCTATGCTTGACCTGAGCGGCAAAAGCCTTGGATAAATTTAGAGTCCGGCAACTTTTGAACGACTGCTCTACCCCCCAATTCTGTTGAAAAACTCTATTGAAAGTGGGACCTGATACTGCTTTACTCAGTCTGAAGTGGCATCAGGAGAACATCAGGATGATGGGTTCTAACGATGAAGGACAGGCTCAGTTTTTCTATGCATTCGAGCTTGAAAGCCTGATTCCACAAGACCATTTACTGCGCGGTATTGATCGATTTCTGGACCTTACTGAGCTACGTACTCACCTCGCTCCTTTCTATAGCCATACCGGGCGCCCGTCGATTGATCCGGAGCTGATGATTCGCATGTTGATCATCGGTTACTGCTTTGGCATTCGCTCAGAACGGCGATTGTGCGAAGAGGTGCAACTGAACCTGGCGTATCGTTGGTTCTGCCGGCTGAGCATTGAAGATGAAGTGCCGGATCATTCGACATTCTCGAAGAACCGCCACGGCCGATTCCGTGATGCAGATACGTTCCGCTTTGTATTCGAACAGGTACTGCAACGCTGTATTGATGAGGGGCTTGTTCGTGGCGAGGGATTTGCAGTCGATGCCAGCATCATCAAGGCTGATGCCAGTCGACGGCGACACCATGAAGGCGATGACGATGACGATGACTGGGGTGGCGGGTTGAGCCACGCTGTAGATGAGTACCTTAACTCGTTGGATCGTTCGATTCCTGAGGGTGGCAAACCGGCGATGAAGGTCTCACAGACAGACCCGGCCTCCCGATGGACAGCCGCACGAAGTGGAGCGACATTTTATGCCTACTCCACCAACTATCTGATCGATACCGATGCCGGGATCATCATGGACGTAGAAGCTACACCGGCAAACCGCAGTTTTGAGGTGGCCTCAACCCGGACCATGATCGAACGGGTTAAAGAGCGTTTTGAGATAAAGCCAAAAAAACTGATCGGTGATACGGCATATGGCTCGGCAAAGTTACTGGGCTGGTTGGTTGAGGAGCAAGACATTACGCCGCACGTGCCGGTGTGGGATAAGTCAGCAGGAAAAGCAGGGCTTTATGGCAGGACTGACTTTACCTGGGAGGCACAGGCCGATCGTTACCTGTGCCCGGGAGGCAAGCCGCTATTGCGTAATCGGCGCAAGTTCAAAAAGCAGCGCACTGGCATCACCAAGGCCAATACTATTATCTATCGTGCCAGCCCGGCTGACTGTCGACACTGTCCGAAAAAAGCGCAGTGTTGTCCGGCGGAGCCGGCACGCAAGATCCATCGACAGGTACACGAAGATGCCCGGGACCTGGCACGTTCGCTGGTAAATACCAGGGCCTACTTACAATCGAGTAAAGATCGAAAAAAAGTGGAAATGTTGTTTGCACACATGAAGCGCATATTGAAACTGGATCGATTACGCCTTCGCGGGCTCACCGGTGCCGGTGATGAGTTCCTGCTGACGGCTACTGCACAAAACCTACGCCGCATGGCGCAATGGTTGGGGACCGATCCGCCTGCTTTACCTGCTACAGCCATTACATGACCGAAACAGACCCCATGAGCCTGATCAGAAACAAATAAGTGAAGAAATATCCGGCATCAGTCGGAGCAGAAAGACTGTTGCAAAAAATGAGCTGGGAAATCTATCAATTTCATGCTGTGTTTTTCAACAGAATT
>NZCC01000055.1 GCA_002688175.1 Chromatiales bacterium | reverse complement strand
GTACGGATGCTGGCAAATCCCTTGCCGGTGGACCGACCCCAATTCATTTTCTTACCGTCTGGTGAAACAGTGGCGAGAATATTAATTTTATCACTGTAGGTCAGGCGCTTTTGCTCACCCGTCGCCAGATCGCCCAGGAAAATTTCCCAATTGTGCTCCATCGCCTTCACATAGACGTAATGCCGTCCATCAGGCGCAGGGTGCGGGTGCCAGTTCATGCCACGATCAAATGTATGACGCCGCCAGTTGCTGCCATCTTTCTTGATGGTAAAAATAGTCATGGGGGTCGGCTTTACCTCGCCAAAATCTTCACCGCGCCAGGCCCGAAAAATAATATGTTCATTATCCTGCATGAAAAATGGTGCGCCTTCATGCCAGTCGCTGGTTCTGGTTACCTGGTACTCATCAGAGCCATCGGACCTCATCACCCAGATATCCATGTTGCCGTCAATCTGGCGACCAAATGCGATCCACTCGCCATTGGGTGATACAGAAACCTCGGCTTCATAGTACTTGTTGTTCGTTAGCCGCTTGATATTCTTGCCGTCGAGATCAGAGGAATATAACTCCCCACCCGCAGGATAATTGTCCGGATCGGTCCAGTCCCCGACCGGCATGTCCATATTATCGCGAGTTGAAGTCCACACGACACGTTTTTGATCCGGGAAGAAATACGAACAGGCATCCTGCCCACGGTCGTTAACACGCCATATTTCCTCCCCATCGTCGGTGAAAATATAGGTCAGATTACCCTCGCCACCCCGATTGGATGGAATCGCATCCGCATCATGGGTCTGGGCGATCAGGTGCCTTGAATCAGGCGCCCAGTAGGCTTCTGCAGCTACCGGAATATTCGGAATGACATAGGACGGCAATTCCCGGCTATCCACTGTTTTATATACAGGTTTTGCTGCCTGGCCGGGCATGCCAATAAGAGACAATAAAGCACCAAAGGCCAACGCAAGAGTAAACCGAAATAATGTAGCCATGAATATCTCCTCCTGTGAATGCTTTATAGTCTATAGCAAACGTATCCCAGTGAAAAAGTTTTCGCTGTATAACTGAGCCTGATTGTTACTAAAGGAGTATCACCATGGACCAGACTATTTCCCGCAGATCTCTGATAGTTGCCGCCGGCGGTCTGCTGGGTACGGGTAGTCTTGATACCCTGGCTACGCCAAATCCACCAGTACGGACAGTGCCAGACATGCTGCGCCTGATAGGAAATGAGAACCCGTATGGACCCTCACCTGCCGCCCGCAAAGCCATAAAAAATGCGATCGCAGACAGCTGGAAATACGCCATACGTGAAACCGGCATGTTGAAGAAACAGATCGCTGCTCACGAAGGTGTAAAAACAAGTCACGTGATGGTTTGCGCCGGTTCCAGCGAGGCATTGCGAGTGGCTGCGATGGTATTCGGGCGCAACGGCGGCCGGATGGTAGCCGCGACGCCAACTTTTTCATTCCTGCCCGCCTATGCCCGCAATATCGACTGCGTGGTTGACGAAGTACCCCTGGATGAGAATATGACGCACGACCTCGATGCAATGGAGGCCGCAGTTCGAACTGATACCAAACTGGTATACGTGTGTAATCCGAATAATCCGACCGGGACGCTGGTTTCGGGGGCCAAACTCTCGGCTTTCATTGACGCGGTCACGCCGCGTACTCCGGTTCTGGTCGATGAAGCTTACCTGGACCTCTGGGATGATCTGGCCGAGCACACCGCGGTAAGCAGCGTACTCGAGGGTAAACCAGTGATTGTGACCCGCACGTTCTCCAAGCTGCACGGCATGGCCGGACTCCGGGTTGGTTATGCGATTGCGCCACCTGAACCGATCAAGCGACTCGAGAAACTACGCGTGACACAAATGAGTTATACGGGTGTGATGGCCGCCATTGCCAGCCTGCAGGACACGGCATTTCTTGACTACAGCCGGGCACGTATACACGAGTGCCTGGCACTGACCGCCGGTGTCCTGGAGGAACTCAAACTACCCTTCGTGCCCAGCCGTGGTAATTTCATCTACTTTGATACCGGCGGTTCGCCGCGTAAATTTATGGGGGCGATGCGCCGGTCCGGAATTCTGACCGGCCTGAGTTATTCGCCATACCCAACCTGGGCACGTGTCAGCATGGGTCGGGTTGAAGACATGCGGGTGTTTGCCGACGCGGCGCGAAGTTATTTTTCTCAGCAGGACTGAATCTGCTTCCTGACCTGGATTTAACTGCCGGCGCGGCTCCCGGGATATTGACAACAAATCACCAAGAATGACAATATACTGTCAATTATATAATAATACCTGTATGCCAGATGCGATCGGAACGCGCCTGAAGGAAGGCGAAGATTGGGGCTGGTTGACCATCCAGAAAGACCCCATGCAGACTCAGGAGGCAACATAAATGAATGTACTAAAAAGAATATTTTTCCGACCGCCCTTTATCGGCCTGCTTGGTTTTATTGTCGTATTGTTTGTTCAGGCCATTGGCCATACGGTCATGATCCTGATGGAAAATATCTTTGGCGAGGCGTATGTGTACCAGTCAGCGACCGTGATGGGCTTGCTCGGTGCGGTACTGCTATTCATCGGCATGAAACATCCAAAAGAAATCTCAGGAACCTGGCTGGGATTTTTTGCCGGGACATTCCTGTGGACCGGCTGGGTCGAGTTTTCCTTCGTATGGAATGCTGCCTGGCTGACCGTACCGGATGCCATAGATCCTGCGACCGGGGACATCAGCACCAAGGGCGAGTATCTTGTCATGATGTCATCACTGGGCGTCATGATGGCGACACTTGTTTACTTCACATTAAACAAGGAAACCAAGTGTAATTTCTTTCACTGGATCCAGCGCCGTATGCGCTTGAGCACCGGCAAGCCCACTCGAGGCTACCCGAGGAACTTTGCAGCTATCACAGCCCTGGAAACGATCTATGTCGTGTGGTTCTGCTATCTGATGCTGCTGTTTATTTATGAAATCCTCGGCGACACCAGCCCCTCTGCTTATGCCCTGTTTTTCTTCAATACGATCTGGGCCATATTCCTGTTGAATCGACTGGTGAAATTCTGGAAAGTGACGACCGCAATTCGCTATGCGATTCCGACAGCCATTATTGCGTGGAATACTATTGAGCTTCTTGGCAGATGGAATCTGTTCGAAGAAATCTGGATACATCCGGAGAAATACTGGCTGGAAATGGGAATGATCTTTGCTGCCTTTGTTATTGTTGTCGTAATTTCAATGTTGACGCCGAAGGATGCCAAGAAAACCTTTGAACAGGAACAAGGAAAATTTAAACAGGAACCCACTTGATCATATAGATTCAAAGAACAATATTTTTTACCAATAAAAAAATGGCGCAACCACCAATCGGAAATAAATAATGTATCTTGATATTGCACTTGAATCTAAAATCGGGCCGGCAGAATTTTGTGAGCTTGGATTACTCGCCGAGAAGTATGGCTTTCGCGCCATCTGGGCACAAAATTATGCGCGCGCACCAGATGCATTTATGACCGCGGTTCCCCTGGCGCTGGCCTCGAAACAAATCAGGACAGGTGTTGCCGTTGTTTGCCCCCATGAAATGCACCCGTTAAAAATTGCCAACGCGGTATTAACGCTTAATGAATATGCCAAAGGACGTGCCGGTGTAGTTGTAACCTCCGGTGGCGACTGGACCGGTGTTTTAAAAACCAGGACCGGAGAAGTTGCCCGAACACGCGAGGCGCTGGAAATTATCAAAACTGCTCTGCGTGACAAGGTGGCGAAGTACGATGGAGATTTCTACTCTGCCCAGGCTTTCACGGCCCAATGGACTACCCAGCCACCTCCGCCTATCTATGCCGGAGCACACGGACCGAAGATGATGCATATGGCAGCGGGTGTTGCCGACGGTATTATGCTCAGTGACGTGCAACCGCCCATGTTTGACCGGTTCATGCCGATAGTGAACAAAGCCCTGGCAGCGCAGGGAAACGAGACTGGTTATCCGCTCAGCAACTTTGTTGCCTGGCATGTAAAAGATGACCGCGAAGCCTCATTGTGGGAAGCACGGCGTGAACTGATTATCCGCGGTTGGCTGGATCCGGCCTGGATTGCACCTTATCTTAGCGATGAAGATGCCAAATGGGTGGCCGCCAACATGTGGCCCTTCCTGAAAGCCTTCCGTGAACGCACCGGCGATATCGAAGGCGTGCCCGAACACATCAGTGATGCCCTGGTTGAAGGCCTGACCATGTCTGGAGACCCCGGTGACATAGACAGGCACATCGAACGATTCCGGGAATTCGAAGCCGCCGGGTTTACAGAAATCGTACTCGGCATTCAGGATGACCCGGCCGATTCGATAAAAATGATCGGCGAGCAGGTACTACCCAAAATTTGCTCGAATGCCTGACAGACAAGACCGTACATAGATTGAGTTGAATCGCATTAATCCAGACCGGGAGCTCGCTGCGAACGCCCAAAACAGGCCATCCCTCAACTGTAATAGTCGGTACTTGATCAGACGTCTTTGTCAGACAATATCATGTCAAATGACCGCTTCCTCCGATAACCGCCCCTAAGCTGTTCGAAAGTGAGGGGCCGCTAGTGACCCATTCCAGTCGCTGGCGCTGGCGCTGGTGGTTTGAATGTCTGCTCTAGGGAAGTCAAGTACGCATCAGCTTCCCAATACCCCTGTTTAGATACCATGCTCAGATACCACCCCCTTCCTACACGGAAATCGAGGATAACTGAACCAGTTTTTCTCTATAGAGCAAAGAGGATCTCTTTATCTAATCGCGCTCAAGCCGGATTCTATCTTGAGCGTTGTAGCAGGTTTTACACACTTCAAAACTGTGCCTGCCACCCGGTTTGGCAAGCTCTCTGGCTATCATCATGTGTCTGTCGGACCACCAGATGTCCTTCAGGCTCTGCTCAAATGCATTGCCAAGACTGAAGTTGCACTGATCATCTTCACAGCATAAAGACACATTGCCGTCATACCTGATATGCATGTAATTCTGTGGCTGGAAACAGGGCAGATTCAGCGCTGCAGAATCTTTGAATGTTTCATCGTAAACTTTGCTGTTTTGTCTAATGAGACATGCTTCCTGAGGGAGGCTGAACGCGACCTTTGTTTTCTTGAAGGCGGAACGGAAATAGTTCATTTCGGCTTGCTTTTCTTCTTCAGTTGTCACGTCATACAAGCCGATAACAAAGCCAAACACAACACCGTCGAGCAGGGGAATAAGCCGAGGTTTTTTTCGTAGAATATTTCCATTGGTATCGTCCATCAGCTGCATCTTCGTATGATCTTTTATGTAGTTGGCAAACTCTATATACCGCGGATCGATTAACGGTTCGGAAAGTCGATGTAGCTTTATTCGGCCTTGATACCCCAGGTCTCTCGCCTGGTTGATGATGTTGTAAGCATGCTCGGAAGGCATCTGTTTCATAATACTTTTGCCTTCCGCATTTTTCCTGACACCGCTCCTGTCTTTGTAACGTGGACAGAACACGCAATCCAGATCGCAGAATGAATGCAGATCTACTTCCAGACTGGACCAGCCCTTAAATACCTGAAATCTATCCATATATCCAACCGTATTGCCGCGCTGACGCAAAGCCCTGGGGAACGATATCCAGAGCTTGAAAAGGTGCCGGGTTTATTTTCGGACCCGGAAAAATAAACCCGGCACCTGTTTCATTAATCCAGACTGAAACCCCGCTACGAGGGACCAAAACAAATCGCCCCTCAACCGAGCGACGGAATCCACTCGGCCACTGCCCTGCCAATGGCATCCCCGGAAATTTCCTGAACAAAGTGCTTTCCATAGACCTGGACAATTTTCTGATTCGGTAAACTACGCGCAAATTTACGTAGTTCTGGCACACTGAATATGATCCCCGGATCTGCCTGAATAAAAAGTTTCGGCACTTCGGATTCGGCTAACCAGGCTGAATAAGCGCCAATAATTTCAGCATTACCCGCCGGCTGCCCGGCAATGGGCACTTCACGCGGCCAGGTCAGCGTCGGCCGGCGACTTTCGCCCGGCTCCAGATACGGCCGCATATACTCAGCCCTGTCTGCCTCACTCAAATAAAGGCCAACTTCTTATGCCAGCATTTCAGCAACATCTGATTCAATCGCCGTGCCAACAAAAAACTCTGGATTCATCCCGGCCAAAAGGCGCACAGGATTGCCGAACACAAAGGCAGAAAAGTCCTCCTCGCTGAGTACCTCCATTTCAACGAGTTTATAGGCTTCAGCCAGCAGGTCTTTCATCTCCGTAACATCCCAGTGACCGAAATCGGAGGAAAACATCGCCCTGAGCTTGCGCCCACCGGGCAGGATCCGCGTATCAAATGCAATTGCATTCATTCGGTCATCGGCTTCACAACCGTAGAAAAAATTCGGTATAAGGCGGTCGAGAAAATCGTCAAAACTGTTGATTTCGGCTGCAGCAAAATCATCCACGCCCTGAGATTCTACCGGGGCCCGGGACAGACCGTCGGGTTGCAGCTTGCCCTTGAGTACTTCACCGCCGTATTGATCAAATAATGCCAGCATCAATTCTGAATCAATATTTTCCGGATTAAACTGCTGCACCATGCCTGCGTTGCGTTTCCCCCAACGCTCCTTCAGGTCACAGACCAGGCTTGCTCCCCAGCCTACGCCACCCTCGAGAAAAGCAAAGTTCAGATCCGGGAAGCGCCGGGTGACACCGCCGAAGAATAATGCTTTAGCGAAAGCCTGGCCGGCTTCGGCAAAATGTCCGGTCTGGTTGTACATATAATTACTGATGGAACGTCGCAACCCAATCCCCTGGCTGATGGCATGCGCAGTGACCGGCACTTTAAGGTCCATGCACCTTTGCCAAACGGGGTCATAATCATAGATGCTATCCAGCGCCAGTGTATCGACCCAAAAAGCATAGCGGCCCAACTCGGCATCATGATCTGTCACCGCCTCGACCGGTCTTTTTACCAGATTGGCAAACATCGGCACCTTGAGACCCAGATCGGCGATCGCAAAGTCGAGTTCTGCGATTGCTTCTTCAGGCGTATGGCAGGGTATAACTGCGGCTGGCGTCAGTCGATCCTCCAGACCCCGAAACATGTCGGCCATCATCATATTGTGCGCCCGGCATACAGCCGCACGAATATCCGTATCAGGTATATCAGGCAATAAAAATCCGATCGTCGGATAGACGACTGAATAATCAATACCCATCTCCGGTAATCTTTCGTGCATTAATTTCGGCAGCATGGCAGTAGCACGATCCAGCGTATTCTCTGCCGGAGCTGCCCAGAAGGCGGGACGCAGCTGGTTGTGATGCCGACGTTGCTTCGGACTCATCTCATACCAGCCAATACTGTTTTGTCGCCGAAAGCTGGCCCAGGCCTGTTCGGTCATGTCCGGACCGCCGACCTGCTTCAGATAATCAAACATCACGGAAAACACTTCCACCATGTGACCATCGGTGTCAATTACCGGGTGGGTCAAATTTTTTCTTATTTCGCTGGAACGAGACTGGCTGATTTGATTCATGGTTACGGTCCTGTTTCGATACTTTTGTATTTTGTGACTGGCATCATGCACACGACCAACCAGACGTAAACTTTACAGGCCAATCCCTATGCCGACACCTCGCGGAATGGTCATGAAATGTCCAGCCTTTTTTCAGCTAACCGGATTGCGTGATCAACCATCTGTTTTTGCTCATCCGACCACAGATGCTTCCAATCGCCACGATGATAATCAGAAACATGCCCGGACTGAAAACCGGTTGAAATATCGAAAGCCCTGACTTCTCCGGGCCCAAAATTGACTGTCTCGGACTGTGGCTCCACATTCTGACGAAGGGTATCGGCAGAAGAAAATACTCGGCGGTTCAAATCATCGATCTTCTGCCTCACCTGCTGCTTCGATAATTGGCGATCTAGCATCTCGAGTGTTTCGCCATCAATATTCATAAAACCGATAAATGCGGCAATCTCCTCAATGACTGCCATGCTGTCATCAATGATTGATTCAAAAGAAATGTTCAAAATACCGGCAGTCGGCCACTGATCATAATATGCGTCCGTTGCAAAGCTAGTGGCAACCATTTCATTGATGAGCGCCTCATCAAAAGTAGTTTTCGTGAACCGGCAAAAGGAAAATATCCTGTCTCGTACATCACGCCTGATTCTGATCACTTTCAAAAAAGGCATCACTTTAAGGCATGTGTGGACTTTAACGACGCAGCGAGTATCCTTCGAGCCTGTTTCTAAATAAGTTTTTACGGCCAAATCCATCGAATGATCATGCTGAGGCACCTCATCCGGGATAAGATTAAAGCCGGCGGCCAGAAAAAGCTGCCTGACAACATTGAAGGCCCACATTGAACCAACTCTCGGTAACCCCGCAATTGCAACGACAGGGAAAATGAGAGATTCTTCTTGCATGGTTCGCGATGGGTCGTTGTCGTGAGATTACTGCGTTTTTCATCGCCTCGGCACATTATCGCCTCGGCACATTAAAGAGCCCGCAAGATGCCAATTTCCGATCTGTTACAACAATGCCAGAATCACCTGCTGGCAGGCCGACTCAAGCAGGCTAAAGAAAAATGCCGGGAGATCATAAATCTTGAACCTGAAAACCCAAAAGCTTACTACATATTGGGGCAAATTGCCTTGCAAGGCGGCAATGCCAGGCAGGCCATCCGTACACTGTCAAAGGCGATAGAACTTGATCCGGCGCAACCCGAATACCACAACAATCTGGGCCTTGCTTATAGCCTTCGCGGTGAATACTCAGCGGCAGCTGAGTCCTTCGGAAAGACAGTTTCACTGGTTCCAGATAACCCAATAGCGCACAATAATCTTGGAAATGCCTACCGGGATCTGGGTCAGCCTGCTGAAGCTGCTGCCTGCTATACAAAAGCAATTTCGAAAGATCCGGGACATGTTCAGGCATACATTTATTTGGGAGATATGTTGCGGAAACGGGGCGAACTTGAAAGTGCAATAACAACTTACCGAAAAGTGCTCGCAATCAAGCCAGACTCCTTCCATGTCCAGTTCAACCTG
This sequence comes from Chromatiales bacterium, assembly GCA_002688175.1. Lineage (GTDB taxonomy): Bacteria > Pseudomonadota > Gammaproteobacteria > Steroidobacterales > SMWD01. The sequence goes on along the minus strand of NZCC01000055.1, from coordinate 5,217 downwards.
GCCATCGCCCTGATCAATGCAGCATCTTATCAAGAAGCGCTGGAATACCTCAGAAAACTGGAAATGCGCCAACCCGATTTCCCGGGCCTGCAAAACAATCTTGGTTTGGCGTTGATGAAACTCGGGCACATTGATGAGGCCATTCATTGTTTCCATAAAGAAGGTAACCTACAACCGGATTCAGCCATTGCTTACAACTCTATGGGTATTGCACTGGAGATTCAGAATAACCTTGAGGGTGCGATTGACAGTTTCCGTACTGCTATTACCAAACAACCGAAATATGCCGAGGCCCACTCTAACCTGCTATTGAACTTAAACTATCTTGATATTTCTCAGGATGAGATCTATCGGGAGTCACTCAACTTTAATGAAAACCAGGCCGGTATATCACAAGCACCATACATAGAAAATCTTAAGGAAAAAGAAAAAGTATTAAAAATTGGTTATGTTTCACCTGACTTTCGCAGTCATTCGGTGGCGCACTTTACCAAAGATATTTTCAACACTCATAACAGGGAGAATGTCGAAACCTTTTGTTACTCGAATGTTGTGATTCAGGATGATATGACCAGGTACTTCGAGGGCAGATCAAACCACTGGTTGTCTATTACCGGTATGACGGATGATGCTGTCGCTGAACGGATCAGAAGGGACAAAATCGATATTCTCGTTGATCTTGCCGGGCACACGGCCGGCAACCGGCTTCCGGTTTTTATTCACAGGCCGGCACCTGTCCAGGTAAGTTGGCTCGGTTATCCTAATACCACCGGTTTGAGCACCATGGACTACCGGTTAACGGATGCTGTTGCAGACCCGCCTGGAGAGGCGGACAGTCTGCATACTGAAAAACTGATCCGACTACCGTATGGTTTCCTTTGCTACCAAACTGACGATCCGCTGCCCAAAGTATCTTCACCACCCTCTGTGACACGCGGGTACGTGACCTTCGGCAGCCTGAACAACCTGCCCAAGGTCAATCCCAAGGTAATAAGAGTCTGGTCAAAGATCCTGAATCGTATACCAGACGCTCGACTGGTGATGAAATCTGAAAGACTGGCCGATAAAACAGCAAGAGAAAAATGCCTGCAACTTTTCGGGAAATACGGAATTTCACCTGATCGCCTGGATTTATTAACATGGGTGCCTACCCGAGAGAAACACTTGGAGGTGTATTCCGGCATTGACATCGGTCTAGACCCATTTCCGTATAATGGCACCACTACCACCTGCGAAGCTTTGTGGATGGGAGTGCCGGTCATCACCTGGTCCGGTGGACGTCACGCAAGCAGGGTCGGGGCCAGCATCCTGCGCCATGCCGGCCTGCCTGAACTCATTGCCGATAGTACCGAAACTTATATCGAACTGGCCCATAAATTAGCTGATGACATCAATCAACTGGCCGAATTGCGCAAGATAGCGCGTCCACAGATGCGAAAATCCAACCTGATGAATACAGCGCTGTTTACGGAAACACTCGAAAATGCGTACAGGCAAATGTGGTTAACCTGGTGCAGCGGCAATTGAATTGCAACTTAGTAATTGTATTATAAATATTTGGCTCCCATGCAATGCATATGAGAACCAGGCGAGTGTAATATCCGCCATTGAGAAAGCTGAAAGTCATATAACCTTTCATTCGAAAAATAGAGAAAAGAGAGGTAAGGCTACATGCCGCAGAGTCATTTTTCGGCGGACGGTATGTCTTTTAAATCTTCCGTACCGTCCACCTCTTTAGCCCGCTTCTTTGCTATAACCAGATCGTAAATCTCCGCGAACTCAACCGGACCGATCAGAAAACCGGGTGCGCCAGCTCTGCTGACAATCGTCCAGATCGTTTCGCGCAGAAACGGGAATAAAGTTTCCGGGCACTGGTTTCGCAGCAATTCCAACCGTTCTTTCCCTCCGTACCCAGTGACCAGGAACAGACCTGCCTGCTGTACCTCAACCATAAAATACGTGAGAGTCTTGTCCGGATCCTGAGCATGAATGTTGACATGGAGTACAACCTCCCAGAGATCGTCATTCTTGAACTCGTGCTCTATGGCAACGTGTATTTTCAACGCCGGCTGTTGGGAGTCAAGCAGGGCACTCAGAGCGTCAGGGGACTCAAAAGACAGGTCCTTCAGGTAGACCTTCTGTAGTCTGAACTCGGTGACGGATCCCGCAACGGAATTTTCAGCTCCGTCGGCAGCCTCATCCTTGCTCATTCCGCCTTCAGCCCATCCGGGTGCGTACGCATGCAGGCCTCCCGGTACACTATGTTATTTGTACTATTCGTCGATCGGAAAGCGATCAAATTTACGCGATTCTTGTCAATATTCATAAATCTTAGTTCTCTATTTCTGGTATGTCGTCCAGTTCGGCGCACCCGGATAAACTGACGATCATTTCGTTCGCTTGTTCCTGACCTGTATGCCAAGCGCTGAATAATACTGACACAACCTGACCCATCGCAACTGACTGGTCGTCAGTTCCACCCAGCCGACACGCTACTGCGCTTGAAGTTCCGCCAGCACCTCGTCGATCCCCGGGAAAGACTCAGGATCCATCTCCACCGCCTTGGTCAGTTCTTGCTTCGCCCCTATCAAATTGCCCGATGCCCGGTAAGCCATACCAAGGTGGTAGCGCAGCTCTGGACTAGTTAGCGCAGCAGCCACCGCGTTCTCCAGACTAAGGACCGCTGCCGCGTAATTGCCACTGCGGTAATACGCCCAGCCAAGCGTGTCCAAATGCGCTGCCTGTCGGCTGTCAATAAAGCGCCGGGCCAATTCCATCGCGCGGGTCAGACTTGCCTCATCCGTTCGCTTGTTCAACAGCAGCATCGCCAGGTTGTTCGCCACAAGATCATTTCCCGGATTCAGACTCAAAGCCTCTTCGTAGGCTGCGAGGGCCTCGTCTATCCGCCCGTGGCGCTCATATTCATAACCGAGTAATATGCCAAGCGTCTGATCTGCCGGATTGGCCTCCAGACCGTCGCGAATCACCGCGTAGCGCGCATCACTGTTCTCGCCTTGTAATACAGCCAGATTCAGGTATGCCTCCGGGATAGCAGGCTGGTCCTCTATCAATTGTTTCAGCTCACGCTCTGCCGCTACATTGTCGCCCGTCTGCAGGTATGCATTACCGAGCAGAAGCCGGGCGCCCGCCTGTTCAGGATAGCTACCGGTGAACTGCTGCAGCCGATCAATCGCTTGTTCCTCCCTGCCATTGGCCAGTTCAAGCACAACGATTGCCTGCAATGACATCAGAGAAGATGGCGTTTTTTCCAGCGAACGTTGATAGGCATCGATCGCTGCATTGGTATTTCCGCTGGCCGCTGCAACGCGGCCAAGATTATAACCCCCCCGGCCGCTGTCAGGTTCAAGCTCCACAATGCGTCGGGCCACTGATTCGGCCTCGTCCAGATCCCCTTCGGCCATCAGTATTCGGACCCTGGACTCAAGCAAATTGACGTCTTCCTCATCCGGCCGGGTGGCCCTGTCCAGAATCTGCTGCGCTTCTTCTATCTTGCCGTCACTAACGAGCAACGTAGCCAGGGCGGTAGCCGCTTGCTTGTTCGTCGGGTTGAGCGCAAGCACCTGGCGGTATGCATCATCAGCAAGTACGGTCTCGCCCCGTGCCCCGTAGGCACGGGATAACATGAGCAGTCCTTCCTCTGATTCCGGGTCTTTCCGCACAGCAAGGCGCGCATCCACGATAACGGCGTCATATTGGCCGCTGGCAAAATTGAACGCAGCCCGCGCCAACAAGGCATCCACATTGCCGGGCCGTTCTGTCAGGATCTTCTCGATCAATTCCCGCGCTTCCTCAGGCCGGTCCTGGCGGACCAATATGGTTACGATCCGGTTGCGCGCCTTGAAACTCGCATCGTCCTTTGGCGCCAGCTCAATTAATTGGCTGTATTCTGCAACCGCTTCATCGGAGCGCTCTTCCGACTCGAGCAGTTGAGCGAGCGACAGCCGTAACTCCGGGGCGTTTGGCGACTCGGCAATGAACTCACGTAGCGCCTCCTCAGCAGCTTTAGGGCCACGCTGAATGGCCAAGAACTGTATCAGGCCAACCTGTCGATTCAGATCTTCGCGGTCCATATCCGCGATACTCCGCAACGCCTGCTCTGCATCATCGAGTCGCCCTTCCCCAACGTAGTAGCGAGCCAGCATGTTCGCGTAACGTTTGTTATCAGGAAAATCAGCAGCCAGCACCTTTAGCTCAGACTCAAACTGATCCGTAAGCCCGGCATTACCCAGCAACCGCAGGCGGAATTGTCGCAGGGCCTCGGTTTCATCAGTTTCGACAGCGCCGATGTGCGCGTCAATCGCCGCGATCCCCGCCTCAGGACCTTCGAGATCAGCAACGACTACCGCCTTAAATAAAACAGCCTCGGGGTTGGCGGAATCAGCCTGAATGGATTCCTCCAATTTCACCAGCGCACCCTCCTTGTCGCCATAGGCTGACAGCAGGCGCGCATTCAGCAAAATCACGCCGGGATCGTTCGGCGCAATCCGATTCACAGATTCGACTTCCTCGCCAAGCTCTTTTATCGCCCGGCCCCCAAAATAAAGAGAGCCCAACAACAAGTGGGGCTCGAGCAGGTCCGGATCTGATTCCTTGGCGATCAGCAGATGACCGACCGCTGTCCGGAAAACCCCATTCTGCAACGCGATCTTCGCCAGGAGCAGCCGAGCGCGGGGGTTCTTCGGCTCAATCTGTGCCGCATTTCTAGCCTCCAACTCCGCTTTGTCAAAGTCTCCGGCAGCAAACAGTGCCTCAGCCCTTTCTACGTGGTCGGCAGCCCGATCTTCAGGTGACCCACAGGCAACGGCAAGCACACAGAACCCGAGCACGATGATTTTTTTAACCAACACTTAATATCCTCCTGGCGAGCAGACTGGTGATTCGACACGGCAGATAAAGGCCCGGTCGGACAGTCATTTAATATGGCTGTATTATTCGCCAGCCAGCTTGGTGCCGCAACCCGCGGCGAAAAAGCAAAAGAAAAGCCCCGCAGATGCGGGGCTTTTCGGTTTATCCGCCAAGCTCTGGCCGATAAGTTGGTGTGGTCTGCTTTAGAGTCAGCTAGCCTTGCGCCTTGCCCAACCCAGCAAACCAAGCGCCGAACCAAACAGCCAGACAGCTGCAGGTACCGGTACCACCTGGAAGGACAACTCGATGCCAGCAGTACCTTGTGACGGTGAGCCGGTTTCGAACCAGTCT
>NZCC01000054.1 GCA_002688175.1 Chromatiales bacterium | reverse complement strand
GTTAACGATGAGCTAAAATCGTCTCTTAAACAATCAGGCTATTCTGTCCAACATTGGCTGACGGGGTACAGAATGTATATACGGTTCGGGAGTTTGTACAGGCCTTCTGACAGAGTAAGTGATGTCAGACACCAATTACTAAATACCGCAGGAGCGGCGCCAAGGTTCCGGAAGGATAATTGGCGAAAAAATACCTCGGCACCGTAGGGGAAAGATGACGGATGCCTGGTGCGCGTACCACCCAGCCTGGCTCGCAGGATCATTACTTTCCTGTGTCGTATCCCGATATGTCCAAGGTATTTTGTGTCCGTATACTCTTCCAAAACCTTAAAGTCGCTTTAGCGGCGTTTTGGAAGGGTATACGGACACAAAATACCGACCAGGAAAATCCTGAAAAGCTAATATTCCAAAGTTAAGACACCCTCACAACTTCTGCGGATGCTGCACGTAATAGCCCTGCACATAATCGACACCAACCTTACGCAACGCGTCGAAGTCCTCCTGTTCTTCGACCTGCTCGGCGATAACCTTGAAACCGACAGTCTTCGATAAACGTGTAATTGCCGTTACAACCTGATGGTTCAAACTGTCTTCATGCAAGTCACTGGTGTAGGCGCCGTCAATTTTCAGAAAATCGATCGACAGGCCTTGCAGACTGGTAAAAGAACCAATCCCGCGACCAAAATCATCAAGACCGAACTGACAACCCATCCCGTGCAGAACACCGATAAAGCGGCGAGCATTGTCAAAGTCTCCCATGATCGCACTTTCGTCAACCTCGAAGCAGATCTGGCCCGGATTAACCTGGCTGTGGTCCAGGCAATCGACGACAAATTCCAGAAATGAGCCTTCATTGAGTGTCTGCCCGGAAATATTGATACTGCAACTACGCCCTTTGGGCAGACGAATAGCACCCTGCCCTATTGCTGCCAACGTAGCCTGTACCATCCATTGATCCACAGATACCATCAACTGGTAGCGCTCAGCTGCCTGAATGAACTGTTTTGGCAAGACGACATTATTGTCCTGATCACGCAATCTGAGCAGGACTTCAACAGCGGGCCCATCATGCTCGGTGCCCGACAGCGAAATAATCGGCTGGCTGTAGATCTCAAATTTATCTTCTTTCAGGGCATCCTGCAGTAATCCAAGCCAGTGAATCTCGCCACGTTGGCGTGCCGAAACCTCATCCCTGACAGAATAAACATGTGCCTGCCCCCGCCCCTGTTGCTTGGCGATGTAACACGCCGAATCTGCCGCACTCAGAATTTCCTGTATTGTTCCACTCTCCCGCCCGATTTCGACGAGTCCGATACTGACACCAACGTTGAAAATCCGGTCCTGCCAGACAAAACGATAATCATGCACGGCACGAATGGCATCATCGGCGATCTGGCGCGCCTTGAGCAGCGGACAGCCCATCAGCAACATACCGAACTCATCCCCGCCAAGACGTGCAACGAAGTCAGAATCACGAACCTGATCCTTGATGATAGCTGACAGTTCGCGCAGCAAATTATCACCGGCCATATGCCCACAGGTATCGTTAACCACCTTGAAACGATCCAGATCCAGGTAACAAAGCACATGCGATGACTCTTCATCGCGTACAGAATGCAGCGACTGCTCGAGTCGACGCTCAAATTCACGCCGGTTTATAAGGCCGGTCAGCGGGTCATGGGCGGCCTGGTAACTCATTTGCTGAGCCAGACCACGGACTTCGGAAACGTCATGCACGATGACAACGGCACCGGTGATTGAACCATCCGGGCTTTTAATCGGCGATGCCGTCATTTCGATCGACAACTCGGTTTTGCCATCGTAGGACACCATCAGCGCCCGGCTACCCACACTGATTCGGCGCCGGTCAGTCAAACAGCGAATAACCGGATCGCCAAGATCACGCCGGTCACCTTCATCGACCAGGTTAACGATTTCACCGAGACGTTTACCAAGTGCCGCCTGACGCTCTGTTCCGATTAGTTTTTCAGCCGCACTATTCAGATACTCGATCGCGCCCTGAGTATCAGCGGTAATAACACCCTCACCAATGGACTCGAGTGTAATTTGTGCCTGCTGCTTGCTCCGGCCAAGGGTTGCTTCAATGCTCTTGCGATACGTGATGTCCTGAGCGACAGTCAATATGGCCTGCTGGCCCCGATAGTCGATCATGGTGCTGCGCGCCTCTACCCAGGTCCCTTGCTCACCACCGTTGATTAACTGGAACTCAATTGATTTATCGCTATGCTCTTCAGCAAGTTGGGCCGCTATCACGTTACGCATCATGGCCCTGAATGCAGGTCGCATCAGATCGGTCACCGGTCGACCGACAAGCTGTTCCGTTTCAAGCCCAACCGGGTCGGCCGCAACCGAATTGGCAAACAGAATCCGCTCACGGTGAACGAGCACGAGATCGGGGACCGCGTGAGCAAGTTCCTGAAACAGGAATTCACGCTGACGCATCTGCGCATCCTTCGATGCGAGCGCATCGAACAGCAGATTAATTGTCCCGCCGAGTTCGCCAAGTTCAGTTGACAGGCTGCGCCGGGAAACACGTTGCCCAAACGCCGAGGCCTCGGCAGATTCAACAACATCCTGATGCAGCGCCACAACCTGACGGATATGGTGCCGCTGACGGCGCCAAAACACCCAACAGGCAACGGCAAAGCCCAGACAGGCCAATGCCAACAGCGGAATCAGCCATACTTCGATCATGCTTGCTAGAATAGCCGATGCACCCCTAGCAGATAGTGGCTATTCACCATAATCCCGACCCTCAGGTTGCTCAGACAAGACAAACTTCATATTCTTGCCTGTTGTTATCGGCCGCCTGTTGGTTTGGATACTCTATTTTGGAAGGCAACAATGAATCTGGATATTGAATTTGCCCGTAGAAACATGGTCCGACAGCAAGTTCGCTGTTGGGATGTCCCTGACCCCAGGGTACTCGATGCACTCGAAAATGTGCCCCGAGAACATTTCGTACCTGAGGAATATGCAGATCTGGCCTTTGCTGATGTCATGCTGCCACTCGGCAAGGATGCAACCGGCCATGAGCGGATGATGCTGAAACCGAATCTCCAGGGCCGAATTCTACAGGACCTTAACATTGAACCAACCGACTGCGCATTGGTTATCGGCACAGGCAGCGGTTACCTGACGGCCTGCATTGCCCGACTGACCCGGCATGTCACGAGCATCGATTTATCACCGGATATGGTTGATCAGGCCCGACAACGTCTCGATGATCTCGATATTACAAATGTCGATCTGCAGGTCCGAAACATGGCTGACCAGCCAACCACCACCAAATTCGATGTCATCATCGTAACCGGCTCATTGCCTGTTTATGATTCACGCATCGACTCCTTGCTCAAACCCGGCGGACGCGCGTTTGTCGTTATCGGCACAGCACCGGCCATGGAGGTCCGCCTGATCGAATGCTCAAATGAAAACGAAATCTCTTATCGCTCCCTGTTTGAAACTGTGATTCCACCACTAACCATTAGTGAGTCCGTGGAACACTTTGAATTCTAGGCCGGGCCGACAAAAGCAGATGACAGCGTTCACCCATGAATCAAAGCTGCGGTTCAGGCTGACACAGCGGCATAGGTCTGGTATACGTTGCTTGCGCTGAAGCGGTCGATAGTCATTATATCGTTTCTATATATAACTTAAGAATACAAGGAATTCTGTGCGTCATTCAGGCGCTAATCAGGTATGCTGCTGTTATGAAAAAATTATTAATTGCAATTGGCTTTCTTGTGGTTTTACTCATTGCGCCGATAGCCAGTGCTGATGATCTGCTCGAAATTTATCAACTGGCACTACGCAGTGACCCGAGTATCCGTGAAGCCGAGGCAAACCGCGAGGCGACACTACAAACCAGGCCACAGGCACGTGGCTTTTTGTTACCACAAATTGCTGCCGACGCGACGTGGATTGACCAGGCAACTGAAGGTGAACGAACCACAACCTTTGGTCTTGACACGCGGACGACAGCCATCGACTCGGATATCGATGGCGTACGCTGGGGAGTACAACTCACACAAACACTGTTTCGCTGGGACCAATGGGTTACGCTGAAAAAAGCCGGCAAGCAAGTTGCTCAAGCAGAGGCAGATTACCTTACCGCTCAACAAGATCTGATCATCCGGGTCGCCAGCTCATATTTTGATGTGCTGGCTGCCAAAAATACACTGGAATCCGAACAGGCCGCGAAAGAAGCAATCGCGCGTCAATTAGAACAGGCCAAAAAGCGGTTTGAGGTTGGACTAATCGCGATTACAGACGTGCAGGAAGCGCAGTCGGGATACGATCAGGCTGTTGCTGCAGAAATATTGGCGAAACGCAATCTCGCAACCAGGAAAGAAGTTCTGCGTGAGATCGTTGGTGAGTATCAAACCAACCTGATCGCACCCAAAGCCATAATTCCGCTGGTAAGTCCCAATCCTGAAGACGAAGACGCATGGGTAAAAACAGCCGCACAACGCAATCCGGCGGTTCTGTCGGCTGAACTGGGCGCCGAAATTGCATCCACTGACAAGCGCATTGCCAAAACCGGACATTACCCAACCATTGATTTTGTTGCCGGATATCGGGATACAGACTTCACGGGTACAACACTAACGACTACCGGCAAGGGACCACAAGGCACCGACACTGAAGATACATCGATCGAAGTACGCTTTCAGGTACCCATTTTCTCTGGTGGCACCACGTCGGCCAGAGTACGCGAAGCAGTCTATCGGCAACGTGCTGCCCGGGAACGCTTCGAGAGGGCTATCCGGCAGAACGAACGTGAAACCCGGGACGCCTATCTCGGCGTAGTATCCGAAATTGCCCGCGTTAAAGCACTCAAACAGGCTTTGGCTTCCTCCGAGACGGCCTTACAGGCAACTGAAGCCGGTTTCGATGTCGGCACCCGCACGACTGTCGATGTCCTCGATGCCCGCCGCTCGGTGTTTCTTGCTGACGTCAACTACGCGCGCAGCCGTTACGATTACATCGTCAATATCCTGCGGCTCAAACAGGCGGCAGGTAGCCTGTCCATCGAAGATCTGAAAGAAATCAACGGCTGGCTCGAACCATAAGCGGTTCGATCAGTTCCAGCACGCGCACCAGCGTGCCGCGATTGTTGTCGACCACTGCTTGCCCGGCACCTCCGCGGCGCTGACGTTCTTCCGGATTGCCAAGCAGGGCGACAACCAGCGCGGCCATCTCATCGGCATCATTGATCACCTGCACGGCGCCATCCGTGATCATCAGGTTGGCGATATCCGGTGCATTTAAATAATGTGGCCCGGTTAACAGTGGCAGACCGAGCGCCGCCGGTTCAAGCAGGTTGTGCCCACCAATATGCCGTACCAGGCTACCGCCGACAAACGCAACATCCGCTGCTGCATAAAATGTCATAAGTTCGCCCATACTGTCACCGAGATAGACACTGTCGCTTGCCGTGCATTGACGACCGCTGCTGCGCGTTGTGCCAGCCAGTCCGCTCTTGCTGATCAGCGTCGCAACCGAGACAAAACGTTCCGGGTGGCGTGGCACCAGCAGTAATAGCGCATTCGGAAATGTCTTGAGAATTTTCTTATGGGCGGCAAGTACGATCTGTTCTTCATCACCATGAGTACTGGCCGCGACCCAGATCGGTCGACCGGCCGCATGCTCTGTACGAAAAGAAGCCCCCAGTCCGGACACCAGCGGATCGAGCTCAAAATCAAACTTGATATTGCCGGTCACGTGTATACGCCGGGAATTTACCCCCAGTGACAGGAAGCGAGAGGCATCAACTACACTTTGTGCTGCGATCACGATGCCATGCGACAGCGTTTCACGAAACAGTCCGACGAGGTGGCGATAGCGGCGGGCCGAACGGGTCGAAATCCGGGCACTGGCCAGTACCAGTGGAATGTTGCGTAAACCACATTCACGAAACAAATTTGGCCAGATTTCTTTTTCGATAATGATGACGAGCTCCGGCTTAGCCCAGTCGAAAAAACGTCGCACTGCTCCGGCCAGGTCATAGGGCACATAACTGTGTATGACCGCATCACCGAACAGATCGCTCACTCGCTCAGCACCCGTTGGGGTCATCGTCGTCACAATCAACTGCCGGTCCGGATAGCGCTTGAGCAAGGCGCGAACCAGTGTTGCCGCCGCCTGCACCTCGCCAACTGACACCGCATGAACCCAGATACTCTGCTTATCTATTTGCCTGCTGGAGCGGCCAAAACGCTCACCGATGCGCTGTCGGTAGGGTGGATTGTTAATGCTGCGCCAGTACAGATGGCCGATCAAAACCGGCACAAACAGGTAAGTTAATATGGCGTAAGCGAAACGCAACATGAGAGAAACCGCTAGTCAGATTGCCGATTGCGGCGCGACCAGGTTAAGACAATTTCCTGATCGCATCGATAATCGAAGACGTTGAACGACCTTCACTGAAACTCAGAACCTTGACGGTGCCACCGTTCGACAATACGGCATCAGCGCCGGCAATTTCCTCGGGCTGATAATCACCGCCCTTGACGAGAACGTCAGGTAGCACCTCTCCTATCAGGTCGGCCGGGGTGTCCTCACTGAATGGCACAACCCAGTCGACCGATGCCAGCCCGGCAAGCACGGACATCCGATCACTTACCGGGTTAATCGGCCGGCCAGCCCCCTTGAGTTTTGTTACGGAAGCATCATCGTTAACCGCAACAAGTAACCTGTCACCCAGCGCCTTGGCCTCCTCAAGATACGCAACATGCCCCTGGTGCAGAATGTCGAAACAACCATTAGTCATGACGACGCGCTCGCCGCGCCCACGGGCTTCCCGGGTCACGTCCGATGCCTCAGAACGCACCAACAGTCCACGGCCACCGAAACCATGCTCATGTAATGCGAGACGCATTTCATGGCTCGTCACACTCGCAACGCCGATCTTGTGCACAACCAGTCCGGCCGCAAGATTCGCCAGCGCTGCTGCATCGGTCACTGCCTGACCCGTCGCCAGCGCAGCAGCCAACACGGCAATAACCGTATCACCGGCACCCGTCACATCGAATACCTCACGCACCCGTGCCGGCAGGAATAAAGGTGCCTCACCTTTTGTGATGACGACCATCCCACGTGCACTGAGCGTCACTACGAACGACTCGATATCGAGTTCGGCACACAATGCCTGACCACGCTCAACCAGCTGTTGATCATCTCCAGTCCAACCGACAACAGCCTCAAACTCGGAAAGGTTTGGCGTCAAGACCGTCGCCCCCCGATAACGCGTGAAATCCTGACCCTTGGGATCGACGAGCACCGTCACACCATGGGCACGACACAGCGCAATGATCTCCGGTGCCCTGGCCAGGGTGCCTTTTGCATAGTCTGACAAAATACAGACCGAGGCCTGTGAAATATGACGCTCAAGAATCGGCAACAAGGATTCGGCATCCCGGGCATCGAACTGATCCTCGGTGTCGAGTCGGATCAGTTGCTGATTCCGACTCAGCACCCGCAGTTTCATGATCGTCGGCTGATCCGAACTCTTTACAGCTTCAACCTCGATGTCTTGCGCAGCGAGCAGTTCGAGTAATTTACCGCGATTCACATCATCTCCGGTAATACCGACCAGCGAGGTATTAACACCCAGAGAAGCGAGGTTAACCGCTACATTCGCGGCACCACCTGCGCGGGCCTGCACACCGGTAATATTGACAACCGGTACCGGTGCCTCAGGTGAGATGCGCGAGGTCGGGCCGAACCAGTACTGATCCAGCATCAGGTCGCCAACTGCCAGTATGTTGACGGCAGAAAAATCCGGGACTGTCAGGCTCATTGGGTAGTACTGTGAAGGCTCATGACGGTGCTGATATTAGCACGCAGATCACTCCGCACGTGGAAGCCAGATCAATCCCGGCCCTGAACACCTGGCCACATAAAATCTGCCGCCAACGATGCATCCAAGGCATTTTGTGTTCGGGATACCCTTTGGAAACCTTAAAGCCGCTCCTGCGGCGTTTCCAAAGGGTATCCCGAACACAAAATGCCGACCAGGAAAAACAATAAAAAAATGCGGCCAAAACCCAGCCACACCACCCCGGCTATCTGAAATCAACTACACTTTGATTCGCCACAATTCAGGCAAGTCATGCAGCCATCCATCATAACCACGGCGGTCATATTACATTTCGCACATAACTGTGCGCCGGCGGGGAATTCACTTTTCGCGAATGCGTCCTGTTGCCTGGTCTGCTCTTCGAATTCCTTGCGCTTCATATCGACCAGCATCTGCTGCTGCTCATCGAGTTGCTCCTGCGGTAACAAACCGATGAAACGCAGGTGTTTTTCGACGATATAACCAAGCTCAGCAATAATCGACGGCATAAACTTGCCACCGGGTTGCCAATAACCACCACGCGGGTCGAAGACAGCCTTGAGTTCATCGACGAGAAAAGTCACGTCGCCACCTTTACGGAAGACTGCAGACATGATTCGTGTCAGAGCGACAATCCACTGATAATGATCCAGATTCTTTGAGTTAATAAAAATCTCGAACGGACGACGTTGCTCAAAATCGGTGTCAGGATTCAGAAGAATGTCATTAATCGTCACATACATCGCATGATCAGAGATCGGTGTTTTAACCTTGTAGGTGGAACCAAGCAACATTTCCGGTCGCTCGAGTTTCTCGTGCATGCGCACGACCTTGCCATCTTCACTCGTCTCAAGAATCGTCGCAGCCTTGTCCGCAACCGATTCCTGCTCCTTCGTCTCACTACCTTCTACACGGTAGTCGACAATTTTCTGGTCAATTTTTACTGCATCCATGGCTTATTCCCTTCTTATTGCGTTCCTTACCAGGACCCCAGTGTTAAAACTTACCGTAGTAACCTTCTTTGAGAGCATCGAACAAATTTGCGGCCGTGTGCATCTCGCCGTCATATTCGATCTCCTGATCACCCTTGAACGTAACTTCGGAACCGTCACCAAGAACGAACGTGTACTCGGTATTCTGCAAATCCTGCTCTTTGACGAGAACACCCTGGAATGCTTCAGGATTAAACCTGAATGTCGTACAGCCCTTCAGTCCTTTCTCGTAGGCATAAAGATAAATATCCTTGAATTCATCAAATGCGAAGTCGGTCGGCACGTTAGCGGTCTTGGAGATAGACGAATCAATCCACTTTTGTGCGGCTGCCTGAATATCAACATGCTGCCTCGGCAAGATATCTTCAGCCGTAACGAAGTAATCAGGTAGCTGCTCTTCAGCCTTATCCGAATCAGGCGCCGCATTCTTGTTGATGAATTCACGATAGGCAAGCAGCTCAAAGGAAAATACGTCTACCTTCTCCTTGGTCTTTTTCCCCTCACGAATAACATTGCGATAGTAATGATGCGCAAAACTCGGCTCGATTCCGTTGCTGGCATTATTTGCCAGGGACAACGAAATCGTACCGGTCGGTGCGATTGAACTGTGATGAGTAAAGCGTGCCCCGATTCGCTCAAGATCCTTGACCAGTTCCGGCGAAACTTCAGCCAGCTGCTGCATATAGCGGCTATATCGTGCGTGCAAAACCCGACCGGTAATCGTGTCACCGATCTTCCAGCCATCACGAGCCATCTCTGGTCGCTTACGCAGCATCTGGGCCGTAACGGTGAACTCCTCGAGCATGATCGGTGCCGGGCCCTTGTCGAGAGCCAGTTCAAGAGCAGCCTCCCATCCGGCCAAAGCCATTTCACGAGCGATCTTCTCGGTGAACTCTATTGAGTTATCGGCACCATACTCCATGCGCAACATCGTCAGAGTCGAACCGAGACCCAGGAAACCCATTCCATGCCGGCGTTTGCGCTCAATTTCCTGTCGCTGACCCGCCAGGGGCAGGCCATTGATCTCAACAACGTTATCCAGCATGCGGGTAAACACAGAGACAACTTTTCGATACTCATCCCAATCGAACCGAGCCGTCTCGGTGAACGGATCAACGACAAACTTGGTCAGGTTGACCGAACCGAGCAGACAAGAACCATATGGTGGCAATGGCTGCTCACCACAGTTGTGCGTATACACGCCGTTGGCATCGAATGCGTTGATACCGGGAATCTGACAATCGTAAACACTCTCGCTGCCATCGCGGGTTACCGACTTGACGCGGACCACAAAACGCTCATCCACTTGTACGACTGCCGTATGCAGCAGCGCTTCACGCAGTTGTTCGGCTTTTTCGTCATCGGTAAAACCGATGACTTTCGCAAACTGGGTCAGGTTTGAACCGGAAATCCACAGGCAGGCTCCGGTGACAGCCGACGCGCGTACACCGCTACGGCCAGCAACAATACCCATCCGCAACAACATTCGCTGAATCGCAGCGATGTCATCATCATAAATATCGGCATAGCGAATCACCGGCCCGGCATTACCGCCGGACAGGATTTCGGCCCGCACATCGAAACTGGCACGCAGGAACCCGGTATAAAATTCACTCGAACTCTGTTCGACCGCCGGCGTGATAAACGTATTGCTACCGGCAAGATCCAGCTGTTCTGCAATAAGCCGCAGGCCCGGTACCGACAGCCGGCACTCGCCCTGCTCGGCCTGATTTTCCCAAGTCTGATTTTCCCAGGCCAGATCATGCGGTAAGCCCGTGAATTCACGCGCTGCTTCTACCGCAGCCCTTGCAACAGCACCGGTAACGGCACTGGCATGCGTTGAAACGGTGGTATACGAAGCATTTGCGACCGCTGAAGAACGATACAACGAGACCATCGCACTATTGCCATCACCATCACCATCACCATCACCATCAAAATACCCGCCGCTGGCACGCATCAAACCAAGCAAGTAGCCCTCACGCCGACCACTGCCAGACTGTCCTTTCCAGTTCGTCGCACTACGATGATCGTGCAACACAATCCGGTCGCCGGCTTCAAGCTCGCTGGCCGGACACCAGTCGGTCTGCGTCGTATTGCCGTGGAATCTCACCACCTTGCGCACTTGATGATCATCGGTCAGTCGCAGGCTGTAGCCGTCCGCCGTTTCAAGCCGCCAAACCTGCTTGGTCGCCGTGTGGAAAAAACCGGCTGCGGATGATGCCCACGGCTGACCGTTGACGAGAGCCTCAAATGGCTGATCAATCAGATCGGTTACCTGGCGCGGTCCACTCGTAGTCTGCACCCAGGTATCAGCCGTCACACACGGATTTGTTGCGCGGATGGTCTCGTCAAACCAATTGTTGTTCAGATCATTGACACGATCGACCAGTACAAAACCCGGCTCGGCAAAATCATAGGTCGAAGCCATGATCATGTCCCAAAGCCTGTGCGCCGGCAGCGTCTTGTAGATCTTGCACGCGACCTGTCCCCGATCGTTCGTAATGTAGCCACTCTGAATCGGCCAGTCTCGCCATAGCACCTTTGACGAATCTTCTATATCAATCTCGCCGGTGCTGATCTGCTGCTGATCAATCGGAAACGCCAGAGTCCAGTCGGTTTCATTTTTGACCGCCCGCATGAAATCATCGGTAACCAGCAACGACAGGTTGAACTGGCGAAGGCGGCCATCCTCCCGTTTGGCGCGAATGAAATCCATGACATCCGGATGACCGACATCGAATGTGCCCATCTGGGCACCGCGTCGCCCGCCGGCTGACGACACCGTGAAACACATCTTGTCGTAGATATCCATGAACGACAGCGGACCAGACGTATAGGCACCGGCTCCGGAAACATACGCACCCTTCGGCCGCAAGGTTGAAAACTCGTAACCGATGCCACAGCCGGCCTTCAGCGTCAGGCCGGCTTCATGCACCTTCTCAAGGATGTTGTTCATCGAATCGCCGATGCTGCCCGACACGGTACAGTTGATCGTCGAGGTAGCCGGTTTGTGCTCATGGGCGCCGGCATTGGAGATGATGCGCCCGGCTGGCACGGCACCGCGCCGGAGTGCCCACAGGAATATCTCATACCATTTTTCCTGATTTTCCTCAGGTTCGACTTCAGCCAACGCGGCCGCAACGCGACGATAGGTGTCGTCCATCGTTTCATCCACAACCTGACCATCTTTGGTTTTCAGACGATACTTCTTGTCCCAGATATCCAGTGAAGTGGCCTGGAACCCAACAGCAGACACATTGGAATGCTCTCTTTGCAGTGCGGATTTCATTACGACGTTACAACCCCGAGTTCGTCAAATTCATCAAGGCAGCCCGACGCGACTCGGACCAGCACCCCCCACAACCAGTCAGCCAACCCGAAATCCGGGCTAAAATTCAGGGGCAAACGTCCCCCCGCGACTGCTCCTTAAACTACAGGGCCTCGCAGCCGATCTGGCTTTCTGTTGAAAATTCGTGGCACAAGATCTTGTACCAGCGAAGCTATAGATTATGTCTCCACGGCTCGTCTGTCAAGGCCTTTCTACGACCCATAGATAAGTACTATTTATAATAATATCAATTACTTATTATATTTATCGAAACTTTATTCACAAACTTTTTCACTGCCGGGCAAGAAATGTAAAAAAAACATAGAGACACAAGATGTTGTGTTTCTGTTATCCCCAGAAAACACTGACTTATCCACAGGAAATCCTCAGTTTAATCACATGACAGGAGGCAAAATCCTCATTTCGACAAGCATCTTGTTTACTGATACCCGGACCTTTCCTGACGGAAAAAACTCTGCGC
Source organism: Chromatiales bacterium (assembly GCA_002688175.1). GTDB lineage: Bacteria > Pseudomonadota > Gammaproteobacteria > Steroidobacterales > SMWD01. The sequence goes on along the minus strand of NZCC01000054.1, from coordinate 2,717 downwards.
TGCGAAGATAACTCCGCTGCAACCATTCAACCCGCATGCCGCATCAAGGTACCATTGACTCCTAACGACCAACCCTCAGGAACAGCTCCGATGAAAACAGTCTTTAAGTCCCTAGCTCTGACCCTGATCGCCGGCCTGCTGATGCACACCGCAAGTGGCGCACTGCCGGCCATGATCGGTGACCAATCACTGCCGAGTCTCGCTCCGCTCGTCAGTACCGCATCGCCAGCTGTCGTCAGTATCGCAACTCGTGGCACTGTTGAAGCACCGCGTAACCCCCTTGCTGATGACCCGTTTTTCCAGCGCTTCTTCGGTGCCCCGCAACAACGCCAGCGACAGGTTCGAAGTGCGGGTTCCGGCGTCATCATCGACGCAAGTAATGGCTACATCCTGACCAATCATCACGTCATAGAGAATGCCAATGAGATCGAAATACTGTTTGCCGACAAGCGCAGCCTCAAGGCTATGGTAGTAGGGTCGGATCCGGGTACCGATATCGCGGTTCTACAAGTCGAGGACACAGATAAACTCGTGCAGATGCCACTGGGTAACTCCGAACAGGTTGAGGTCGGCGACTTTGTCGTAGCGATTGGCAATCCTTTTGGTCTGTCACATACTGTGACATCCGGCATCGTCAGTGCACTGGGTCGTACCGGACTCAGTCAGGACGGTTACGAAGACTTCATCCAGACCGATGCATCCATCAACCCAGGCAACTCGGGCGGCGCGCTGATCAACCTGGGTGGCGAACTGATCGGCATCAATTCAGCGATATTCAGCGGTTCCGGCGGCAACATCGGCATCGGTTTCGCAATCCCGGTTAACATCGCCAAGTCGATCATGGCGCAACTGATCGAGCATGGTGAGGTACAGCGCGGCCTGCTCGGCGTCAGCATCAGTGATTTCAACGCAGAAACCGCCGCAGCTCTCGGCATAGAAGACGATGTCGAAGGTGCGCTGGTACAGGAAGTCGTATCCGATTCAGCGGCCGAATCTGCCGGCATTGAAGTCAGTGACATCATCATTGCAGTCGACGATGCCAAGGTAACAAGCGCGTCAGATCTGCGCACCACCGTAGGCCTGCGGCGCAGCGGTGACTCAGTCCGGATCACACTCCTTCGAGACGGTAAAAAACGCACCCTCAATGCAACCCTGACCCAGCTTGACTCAGCCCAGCAGCTGGCGGCTGCAGAAATCCACCCGGCCCTGGCCGGTGCCGAATTCGAAAACTACGCGGGCGATAACCAGGGCTTTCCGGACACTGGCGTCCTGGTCAGCTCAGTTGCCCCTGGCAGCCCGGCGGCACAACGTGGACTACGCAGCAACGACATCATCACAACGCTCAATCGGCGGCGGGTTCACAACATCAGGGAGCTCAGCGAACTGGCCACCGACCAGAACCTGCTGATACTGGGATTACGCCGCGGCCAGCGGAACCTGTTGCTGCAAATTCGTTAACCATCAGAGCAGGCTGCGGGCAGGCGATTTCGCTCCCGGATTCATCCCGGCTTGACGCTTTGCGTAAAGCGTCGAGCCGGATCTGTCGCTCGCTGGCAGACAGGGCCGCCAACTCATCAGTACGCTGGTAAAACACGCCGAGATCACCGCCCGACCGGGCAAATAATGTGGCGAACGCCGCAACGTCATCGTCATAGGTCGCAATTGCCGCAAACCTTGCGTTATTAAACGGCGTGGCAAACCAATGATCAAAATCAGGCGGCCCGGCCCACGATGCTTTCAAGCGCTCATAAGCTGCCTCCAGGGTCTCAAGCAATACGGCTTTGGCCTTAAGCTTGACCGCATCCGGACTATCCAGTTCATATACGCTGCCAAGCGCCCTGCGAATCACACCCAGCATGTCTAATACCTGCCGTTGCCGACGGCGCTCGAGACGATAACGGCAAAATGCCTGCTCATCCCCACGCTGCAATAACCAACGTCGAACCCCTTCTGCCTCGACAAAACTGGCAAACCCTTCATTGAATTGCGAGTCATCGCGCAGATAAACACGCTGGTGAGCAAGCTCATGAAAAATAGTACCGGCCAACCGATAGTCCTCCTCGCCCAGCATCGTATTAAGCAGCGGATCGGCAAAACGCCCCAGTGTCGAATAAGCTGCTACACCGCCAACGAACACGTCATCACCGGCCGCACGCAGCTCCGCAGCAAATGCATCAGCACTCTCCCGGGCAAAATACCCCCGGTAACTGACACAACCGGCAACCGGAAAACACCAGCTCCGCGGTTCCAGCGACAGGGACGGCGCAGCGACAACATTCCAGACGGCAGCAGGCCGGCCAAGATCAGCAAACGATGCATAGCTTCCATTGTCCGGTAGCAACAGGTGCTCATGCGCAAACGCGACAGCTGCTGTGGCCGCCACCAGCCTGTCACGCAACTCGGGTGCCGTCTGCGGATTAGCAAGAACCTCCGTAACCGGCTCGGCCTGACGCATCAGCTGCAGATGACCGGTCGCTGCCTGCCAGTAGTAACTGAAACTGCAGCCGGACAGGAACAGCGTTCCCACGATAACGATGCAGTACAGGCGGCAAGTTGAATGAAGGTGATGCATGGAGGCGTCTACGATAGGGAAAAACGGGCTGTAAAGCATGTTGATTGGGGGGTTTTCCCTGGACGGTATTTTGTGTCCGTATACCCTTCCAAAACGCCGCTAAAGCGGCTTTAAGGTTTTGGAAGGGTATACGGACACAAAATAC
>NZCC01000053.1 GCA_002688175.1 Chromatiales bacterium | reverse complement strand
TGCTGCGTAAGATGAAAACCGATGAACAGAACACTCCCTTAAATTAGATGCTCATCTGTTCCATTTGTTTGACGACGGACAGTACAGAATTATCGAAATCAAAATGATCTCAGCCAGGCCAGGCGGTGATACGACTATTTTCCCTCATGATGTAATTGCGCTTACTAAAGAACAAATAGCGAAACTGTAGCCCGCATAAAAGAATGATTACCCAACCCATTTTTTATCTGAATAGATCACTCACAAATGACATGACAATATTATCCAGATATTTGATTATTTCTTTATTCCTTCTGGCCCTTTCACCTATCGCGTCAGGAGCAACAGGAACGAATCTGGAACCGCCACAAGCTAAAATGGCATTCACAAAGAATTACTTATCATGAAGGTTCTGCCTGTTTCCTGTAACAAGGACTGCGGTGCCGGCTGCCCCCTGTTTGCGCATATTGACGACAACGGAGAAATAATAAGGATTACCGACAACACCCAGCGCCCGCCGAACGGCCAGGGCTGCGTCAAAGGCTACAACATGCATACGGCCCTGCATGCCGAAGACCGGATAAAGACACCGCTTATCAGAACCGGTCAACGTGGCAGCGGTCAATTCCGCGCGGCATCATGGGAAGAGGCCCTGGATACCGCCGCAGGAATGCTTGAAAAAGTTCGTGCAACCTGGGGGCCAACCTCTTTGCTATGGATGGGTGGCGGAGGAGCCTGCCGGGGAGCCCTGCACAATACTTTATTTCTTCCCTTCCGATTTCTTGGCCTCTATGGCGGATATACACTCCTGGCTGGCAGTTACAGTAGCACTGCATCCAGATTCGCAACTTCACATGCATTTGGCACCCTTCACGTAGGCCTGGACCCGGCAACACTACTTGACACCAATCTCGTGGTTCTTTGGGGAGCCAATATTTCAGTAACACGCTTTGGCTGTAATCTGGAAAACTATCTCAGGGAACTTAAGGAAAACGGCGTTGAGATTGTTGTAATAGATCCGCAAAGATCCAAAACAGTCAAAAAGCTTGCCAGCCAATGGATCCCGATTTATCCCGGCACGGATTCAGCCATGATGGCTGCCGTATTACAGGTACTGCTGGAAGAAAATCTGGTTGACCACGCCTTTCTGGAACGCTACACCCACGGCTTTGCTGAAATTGAAGCATATGTTCGCGGAGATACGGATGGAATCGTTAAAACACCGGCATGGGCAGCAAATATATGTGGCACGCCGGAACAAATCATTCGTGAATTTGCTCTTAAATACGGCACAGCCAGGCCCACCGCCCTGATCCCGGGCCTCTCCATTCAGCGAACCCTGGGGGGCGAAGACGCCTACCGAATGGCATTCACACTGCAAGCTGCAACTGGCAATACCGGCTCGTCGGGCGGATCATCGGGGGGCTCGGTATGGGGAGCGCTGCCTCCGCCCCGAATGCCCATTATTCCCTTTCCCGGTATTTCATCACAGCCGTCAGTGCCTGTTGTAAAATGGGCAGATGCCATTCTGGAAGGAACTGGAGGCGGATATCCAACTGATATTAAAGCTATCTACTCGGTAGGCCAGAATTACCTGAACCAGGGCAGTGATATTAAGAAAAATATTCAGGCCTTTGAAAAGGTGGAATATGCCATTTCTCATGAAATCTCCATGACCCCGACGGCCCGATACTGTGACGTTATCTTTCCGGCTACAACTTTTCTTGAACGTAACGACGTTATCTTTGGCTCAGGAAACTTTCTCTTTTATTCACAAAAAGCAATCGAACCTTTATACGAAAGCCGCAATGATTACGATATATTCTGCGAACTCTCTCGTCGACTCGGCTTTAATAATGAATTTTCCGAGGACCGCACGGCCGACGAATGGCTTGAATTCCTTTTACAGGACTCTGAAATAGAAGATATTGAGGCTTTCCGCTCGAGTGGCCTCTACCTTGGTCAAGATCTAAACAGAATCGGGCTGGCTAAATACATCAATGACCCTCAATCCAGTCCCCTGAATACGCCGTCAGGTAAAATCGAACTCTCTGCCGCTGCAAGTGGTACTGAAGAGGCATCCAGCCAGGCACCGTGCAGAGTTACAGAACCGCCTGCGGAATACCCCCTGCGTCTCATCACCCCTCACTCCTATGCCCGGGTCAACTCCACGGGCGCAAGCCTTGACTGGACGGAAAAACTTGAACGTAAAGCGCTATTGATGCATCCGGATGATGCAAAAAAACGCGAGACAGTAAAAGGTGACATGGTTTGCATATCAAGCCCCCAGGGCCGCATGCTGATAAAAGCTCACGTGACCGGAGACATTCATCCAGGCGTTGTCTGCCTGCCCCAGGGGCGGTGGGCACGCTTTAATGACGACGGTGAAGAGATTGGCGGCTCGTCAAACGTCCTGACCTCCACCACGCCTACCCTTCCCAGCCAGGGGTCACGGACCCACTCAGTATTTGTGGAAGTGACCCGGGCTTAAGGACCCGACAAGCCATTACCGAACAGCAGAATTCCAGATTATTACAAAATAGTTTTCCGGAGGCCGATCTGTTCAGCCCGTCAATAATCTCTCAGTAAGGACTGTACCTGCCGGTTTTAACCCGTACGATGATCGCCGCGAACAGGATCATCGTGTTAATGATACCCATCATGACGAACGACGCTACCGACAGATGCCGACATCGCTGTTCCTTCACTCACTGTAGAAAAAATACTGGCAGTCCGGACTTTGCGTTACAGTATGCCCTCGCCGTCACATACGGCGAGTTGATTCAGGAAGTATATAGCCAGCTTTTATTCTGATTCGCTCACCATTGTCAGTTCGCCATTATGGCCAGGCCAGCTGATTTGTTACCGGATAATCTTTCCTTTGCCGGCTCCATTTACGTTATTTTTAATGCTAACCTGCGTTCAGGCCTGATCCTGTCAAATGAAATCGCCATCAAGGCAACAAAGAAACATGGATTGGTCTGGCTGGAAAATCTGTTACAGATAGTTACAAACTGTTGCACAACCGAAATGATTGTCGCGTACAGCATGCATTAGGCTTCGCCAGACAATCAGGGAGAAAAACATGAATGCATCTATTTCCAACCAAATTGTTGTCATTGCCTGGATTCTGACCTGCATGAATATTGCAATCGCCGGTGATTCCGATGCACCTGCGACAGACTCCCGGGAACTTCCGATGTATAAAATTCCAAACCTTCCGCCAAACGGTGAGGCCTATTATGCACCCGACGGTATACACCTGATCGCCCAGGTCAGTGATCCGGATGGACAGGATCCCGGCCGAGGCAAGGTCGGCGGCGCCCTGACTTACACCTTCACCGATACTGGCGAGGACATTCGTCGTATCAATGATCACGGCATGGATGCCTGTTCCTGGTTCTACCCGGATAAGGAACGACTACTGTGGACATCCACCCGTGATCACATGGAAGATATGCCGGCCGGTAACTGGTCGGATGATGCAGACTATCCACAAGGTTCTGAACTTTACTCATCAGACATGGACGGCAAGAACATCAAGCGCCTGACCAACAATCGATGGTATGACGCCGAAGGCACGGTTTCTCCCGATGGGAAATGGATCGTATTTGGCCGCCAGATTGGCGGTAATGCAGATCTTTGGCGCATGAAGTCCGATGGCACGGAACAAACACAACTTACCTTTACTGCAGACTGGCAGGAAGGTGAAGCTTACTTCTTACCCGACAGTGAGACCGTAATCTTCCGCGCCTGGAAACAAAGTGAAAAAGTTGCACTCGAAATGCTGGACCGTAAAAACGGTACTCATACACAGACGCCAATGAACCTCTATACGCTGAAAATTCTTGGCCCGGATCGAGATGTACAGCAGCGTACCTTCACTTACGATACGAACTGGGCCCCGTTCCCGGCTCCGGATGGACGACATTTTTTAGTCGTGCGCATTCTCGAACATGGCAACTGGGAACTGTTCCTCGGTGATCTTGCCGACGGCAGCAAAATGCAGAGAATTACTTACAATGAAGGCTGGGACGGCATGGGCGCCTTTTCTCCGGACGGCAAGAAGATGGTCCTCACGCGTGGTGAACCAGGAAGTCGCGCCCTGTATTCCCATGTCATGGATGTTTCCTCGTTGAACCTGGGCCCGGAAAACTACAAGGGCGTACCACCGAAATCCAAACCACCGGCCGGCTGGGTAGAGAATCCGGCAGATTTTGCCGGCTGGCGGTAAAAGCGACATCCTTTGCAATCTGCGCCAAGGATAACCGTCAGAAATTTACCCGCAAAAATGGCATCAGCGACGATTAAAAATCAGCCGTCGCTGATGCCACTCCCACCGTATTCGACTTTACTCACCAGCCAAGATAGAGTCCCCTAGTCTAAGGCATCAGGCAAGGGATCAAATCTATGGATGTTCCAATCGCAAAATCAGAAATCATCTATTGCTCAACCGACGGTGAAGAACTGGCCACTGTCATACAGGTAGGTCAGTTACGTCAGCAGGACGAACAGAGATGGGCCTGTGACGTCGAAATACCAGGCGTGGAAAGAAAGCGAACGATTCACGGCGATGACAGTCTGCATGCCCTGATTCTGGCCATGGGCTTCCTGGCGGATCGACTGGAGTACCTGGTTACCACTGGTGCATCGGTCCTGTCACCCGACACGCGCGAACCGGCACCCATCAGCAAGATCGTGCCGCGCCTGTAAGCTTAAGACCAGACAAATATTTTATTCGGCGATGGTTCGCACTGCATTAAAGCTGTCCCAGACTGCATTCATAATGCTGCCGACTTTGACACAATCACCTGCACTGAAAACACTACCCGCATTGTTTGCATAGAACGCCTCGAGCTCTTTTATGAGTCCGTCACGAGGCAATAATCGACCGGCGAAAACCAGGTTATCTGTCGGAATACTGGACTCCTGCCCGTCGCGCTCAACAACAACACTCTGTTCTTCAGAGCGCAGCGGCACGGTAAGATCCATAACCTGAATATTCGCATCTGCAATCATCTGTATCAGCATCTCACGGTTGGAACGGTCGACTATATCGCCGCCTAGCTTTTCCGCACCACGCCGCGTGGTTAACGTGACCTGCAGGCCACTCTGTGCCAGATAAACAGCAGTCTCACAACCAACGAGCCCACCACCCATGACAATTACCCGGTCACCCTCGGTTACAGCCGCGCCGGTCAACAAATCAATCGCCGAGAGAACTTTCACCGTTGCAGTGCTTGCGAATGGCAACGATTCCATTTCAGCCCCGGTGGCCAGGACCACATAGTTAGCGCCAAAATCGATGACATCCTGTGTTGTGGCGCGCTTATTAAACACAATATCAATGGGTAATTTTTTTTCCAGGTTGCCAAGGTAGTGTACGTAATTGGCAATATCGGGTTTGAAGTCCGGTTTAGCGGCCGGCCAGAGGTTTCCACCGAGCTTGTCAGCTGCCTCCCAGAGTGTCACTTCAAACCCTCGTTCAACACCGGCGCGAGCTGCCTCCAGACCCGCCGGTCCACCACCAATGATAAGCAAGGATCGCTCCTCCTCTATCGGCTCCATCGGCCACTCCAACTCGTGCCCGGTCGTCGGACGAAGCGCACAACTGGTGGGTTTACCCAGCGTCATCTGCTCCAGACAACCTTCATGACAACTGATACACGGAATAATGTCGTCTGTTTTTTTATTCTGCACCTTGTTGACCCAATCAGGGTCCGCCAACAAACCCCGACCTATCGCGACAAAGTCAGCCTTGCCCTGTGCCAGAGCACTTTCGGCAACTTCAGGATCCTGCAGCCGGCCTACGGCAACGACCGGAATAGCAACCCGTTGCCTGACCTGTTCTGCCAGACTGACCATACAACCAGGCTCCTGGTACTGGGGCGGATGCGGCCACCAATGAGACTCATAACAACCGGCATCGACATGCAAAGCGGCGACACCCATTTTCTCCAGTTCCCCGGCAATCCACAGACCTTCTTCCGGCTCCCGGCCACCCGGAACGTAATGCGTTAACCCGAATCGATAAATGATCGGAAAATCTTCGCCGGCATCACGCCTGATTGCCGCGATCGCTTCACGGGCGAAGGTCAAGCGTTTTTCACGTGAGCCGCCATACTTATCATCACGGCGATTCCATAATTTCGTCATGAACTGGTCGAGCAAATAACCTTCGTGTCCGTGCAATTCAACGCAGGCAGCACCGCCTTCACGAGCACGCCTGGCGGCAGAACCAAAAGCCTGCGCATGGGCTTCGGCTTCCGCTGTTGTCAGTGGACGTGAATAGAATTTCCGTCGGTCGGGCAGGTGATGATTATTATTAATCGATGCGGATACCGGCTGATATTCAGCGGATACCGGGTCATCGGTCCACCAGTCAGGGGCAAGGAACGGTGGCACAACCCGGCCAAAACCTGCCGTGAGCTGGACGCAGAGTCTGCAGTCATAGCGGTTCAGGGAATCTGCGAGCTGACGTACGGATTCCAGATGCGCATCCGAGGCGAGATCGATGCAGGTACTGGCAGCTGGTTCCAGGGCCCGCGACACAAAGACCATCTCGGGCAGTATCATCCCCACCCCGCCGGCAGCCCTTGCCGTGTAGAAAGCCTGGGTGCGCTCACCCCAGTAGCCATCATCATCAGTCGTACCGCGAATGCCCATCGCTGCCATGATGACGCGGTTCTTGGTCTCCATCGAGCCAATATGACCAGGTTCCAACAGCATCATCCCAAATCTCTCCATTTTACGAGTGGGCTACCCATATAATATCCACCATGCCTCCCCAGTAGGTTACCTGTTTGTAACAAAGTATATCTTGTTCATTTCTGGCGGTGCTCATGGCTTCACATCTAAAACAAAGGCCTTACAAGTTTGTGACACCAGCAGTGACGCTAAGCGCTGTCAGATTATTTTTTGCCGGAACCATTGCTGCCCTGTATTTTGCTCCAATAGTCGCCGCAGAGAAATATTCTCTTTCGGGCGAATGGTATTTTGATGTCTTAACATCACCCAATGGTCCGGGGCGACGTGAGGTTCTGTTTCTACAGGAGGGCGACAGAGTGATCGGCTTCATCGACAGCAATTCTGCTTCAGGACGTTTTGTCGGCAACTTTGATGGCAAGCACCTTGAATTCACTGCCGTACTAGAGTTTGGCGGCCAACCTATGGCGGCTGTCTACACAGCTGAGGTGGCCGGGGACAAAATGTCCGGGACCATTGAATATGGACTTTACGGCCAGGCTACCTTTGCAGGCTTCAGAGGCAGGCGTCCGGTTCATTCAAGTGGCACCGATACACCGCTGGTCGGATCAGCCAGGGATGCCGGTATTGATGCCAGCAGCGTCGGCGATTTCTTCGGTACCGCCACCGACGATGTGCTCATACCGGAGATGCTCACCGTACAAGGTGGCCGCTTCCGGATGGGCAACAACGGTCCGGCCGTCAATCCGGATTACGGAGAGGATTTTGCCCATGTTCATACGGTGGAAATTTCAGCTTTTCGCATGAGTCGATTCCTGGTTACCAATGCACAATTTCTTGCGTTCTGTGCAGCAACTGGCCGCACGCCACCCATTCCTCCAAAAGGCTGGGGTAATTACCTGCATCAGTATCCCAACCATCCGGTAGTCAAAGTGAATGCACCTGATGCCGAAGCCTACACAAATTGGTTATCGACTATCAGCGGAGAATCATATCGCCTGCCGACGGAAGCCGAATGGGAATATGCCGCAAGAGCGGGTATCGACGGCAAGAATTATATTTTTGGTGATACATGGAAAATCGATGGCGCCAATATTTCGATCTGGCGGATCGGAAAAATACCGGACCGGGACGGCTGGAAGACCTGGTGGGACAGCGAGGGTAACAGAATGTCCAAATCCCGGCCCATGACCACTCGGGTCGGCAGCTTCCCGCCCAATAACTGGGGCTTCTATGATATGACCGGCAACGTCTGGGAGTGGATGCATGACTGGTATCAGGCAGACTACTACGCTGTGTCGCCCGATAAAGACCCCATGGGCCCGCCTTCCGGCAAAGAGAAAGTACTGCGTGGCTGCTCCTGGTATAACAAGCCCGATGTCTGTTTCCATGCAACCCGGGATCGTTATAACCCGGAGCTAAGGCTCTACTACAACGGCTTTCGCGTCGTTACACATCCAATGTGATGTACAGCAATAACTAACAGTAGAGCAGCATAAACACGGTAACTTTTCGGCGGCCCTTGCCTGCGCTACTAACGGAGAACCAATGATGAATTTCAAGGGTTTAAACAACTGCATACTTACTGCTGCATTGCTGCTGACAATTACCATAACCAATACCAATGCCCAGGAAAACCGGGTTATCCCGGAACAGTTACAGGCCCCCGACGGCATGGCACTGATTCCGGCCGGTCCGTTTCTGATGGGTAACAATAATGACTTTTATGACAATGACTTTGATGAAAGACCCCGTCATGTTGTCAATTTAGCCGCATTTTTCATCGACATTTACCCGGTCACCAATCAGGACTACAAAGCTTTTATCGATGCCACCGGCCATCGGTATCCACAACACTGGTCGGACTCCGGTAACTTTTCGGCCGACCAGGGGCGACACCCGGTCACCGGGGTCAACTATCACGATGCGAGCGCATTCGCAGCCTGGAAAGGACGGCGCCTGCCCACCGAACAGGAATGGGAAAAGTCGTCCCGCGGCAGCGAGGGTTTGCGCTGGCCCTGGGGCAATATTTTCGACAAGAAAAAAGCCAATGTGGGACTACGCAGAACAACACCGGTTGGAGCGTATCCTCAAGGTTGCAATGCTTACGGCTTATGCGACATGGCGGGCAACGTCTGGGAATGGACCAGCACCTGGTATGCGCCTTACCCTGATGCGCCACCGAACCGGGCTATTCTGCGTTTCCTTAATGACAAATACCTGTCAGTACGTGGTGGTTCTTCCGGCAGTGACATCGGCAGCGCACGTGGCGCAGACCGCGGGATCAAAAAGCCCATGGAATTCGGTCCGGCGCTGGGCTTCAGAACGGTAATGGATAGTCCCGGTTATGAGAGCTATCGCGATGCGGTACAAACCATAGCATTGGCACATGAAACGCTCCGGTTAGCCGAACTGGACATTACCCGCTATGAGGAACATGCCGACTCGCGCGAGTTACTGACCACAGCGGCCATGGATTTGATGAATGCCGAGAAAGCTTTCGAGCAACGGCAATTCATGGACAGTGGGATTGTGGCGCAACACTCGATCCACAAGGCCAACAAAGCACATCATTTAGCGCTTGATGTCAGACGGGACTATCAGGAAAAAAGGGAAGTGCAGACAGCGGAAGTGCTCGGTCGCCTGGAGAAAATGCTCACCAAGGGGCCGGCAGACCTGGCTCCGGACCAACAAGCCTTGTTCAAGCAAGCCCGGGTTCAACTGCAGCAGGGGCGACAAATGGAAGCTGAAGGCGGTTGGGGCTACGCCCAGATGCATGGTTATATTGGCATGAGCTTGCTTAAACGACTTTCTGACTAATTGATTTAAAACAGATTTCTCCTGAATGGTGACAGATGCCATTTTTTCTAAATTGATGTCTGGTACCGTCTACAATCCGGCGTTAACCTCCAAAAATACAATCAGGAGAGCGCCATGGACATCGACATCATTCTCGAGCCGGATCTGTCACCGGCACAAGTTGCTGAAATAGGCGTTGAAGCCGAACGTCTCGGTATCCGGGCATTATGGTCGTCAAATTACCATTTTCAATATGACGCTTTCCTGTCGCTGGCGCCGGTCGCAGCCGCAACATCAAAACTGATTATCGGCCCACTGGCTGTAAGCCCATGGGAAATGCATCCGTTGAAAATGGCAAATACACTATTGACGCTGAACGAGATGTCGAACGGCAGGGCGATGATCGGCATCAGCGCCGGCGGCGGATTACTCGGCGCAATCGGTTGGCGGGCAAGTAATGACGGAGTAGTCTGGCCGTACCAGCATCCTGTCAAGCGCACAAGCGAACCGGATCGACGAGTACGCGGCATGCGTGAATGTATCGAGATCCTCGAGATCGCAAGATCAGGAGAATTCACCATGGGTTATGAAGGTGGACTGTTTGTAGTCCGCCGTCCATTCGGTATGGCTTGGGCCAAGGCCCCCGGACCTCTTATATATGGATGTTCAAGCGGTCCGCAAATGATTCGCATGGCTGCACGACTCGCAGACGGCATCCAGTTCAGCGATTACACTCCCGAACACATGCCCGAAGCCATCAAGAACATCCAGGCCGGTCTGGCAAAACGTGAAACCGCACCAAAAGATTTTCGCATCGGTAACTTCTGGGCCTGGCACATCAAGAAAGATCGTGAAGCCTCAATGTACGAAGCTCGGCGTGAATTAATATGGCGTGGCGCGATCATCGCACAAAAACGTGAAGACCTCCGCCCATTCTGTAACGATGAAAGTGAAGTCGATCTTATTATTGAAAACTGGGAAGAATTACGTATCGCTTTCAGGTCTCGCACAGGAAAAATTGATAGCCTGCCAAACGACCTGGTAGAACGGCTGATTGCAGGCATGTCATCGGCCGGAGATATGAGTAATATAGACAGTGAAGTTGAACGCTACAGGAAATTTGCTGCTGGTGGACTGACAGAGTTATCCATCCGCCTGTTCGATGACCCCTGGGATGGATTGAAAATGATTGGCGAACACATCTTGCCAGCATTGCGATAAAACTATGTCAATAAAAAAATATTTCAGCTGGTTACGACGCTTTCCACTCTTCTGGAAAACCAAGCGATTTATCAAACGACTACAAGGCCGCGAGCTATGGCTGCGGCCAGAATTACACGTGCCATTACATTCAATTGGCTTCGGTGATTTCTGTCCAGATGAACTCGGTCCAGCCAGTGTTATTTATTCACTGGGCGTCGGTGATGACATTATTTTTGACCTTGCCTTCATGGAATACTTTGGATCCGACATCCATGCGTTGACCCGACACCGATCTCGATCGAACTGATGGAACAAGCCTCGTATCCGGATAATTTTAAATTTCATCCCTGGGCCATCACAAATCATGATGCAACCATTCGATTCTATCCAAGAATCCGCAGGGACGGCAGCCTTTCGACTGTACAGTACACAACCAACCCTGAAGAGGGATCACAGGAACACGCTGTTGAAGTCCCTGCCTTCACAACCGAATCAGCCATGAGCAAGCTCGGGCACGAATCGATTGACCTGATGAAAATGAATATCGAAGGTGCAGAGTATGAAGTACTGGACAATTTGTTGGATTCGCGTGTCTTTCCAAAGCAAATTATTGTTGAGTTCCATCACCGATTCCCGACCATCGGTTTGGACAAAACGAGACAGATCCTGGCCAGATTGAGAGGGTCCGGCTATAAATTAATTGCCGTGTCGAATTCAGGTCGTGTTCTGTCATTACTAAGACCAACCGACGCAGGCTCCCGACAGCTCTAAACCGCACATCAACCCTCCCTGCAGCAACAGCTGAAGTTTTTCCTGCGCCATGCGAGTCTATATGCTCTTAACGAAAGGCTGTAAAAAAGGTGACTTTCATGATTCGTAGCGCAAAATTCTGGATCCCAATGACAGTCTTCCAACTTGTCTTCGGATTGACAATTTTTGCTCTCACACGCCAGTACTATCTACATGACCCTGGCATGGTCGATGTCGCCCCAACTGCGACAAACCAGCCCTTTCCCGCATGGCCGAACAACAATTCGGCATCCAACATGTCATCGCCCGGCTCATCAATATCCAGCGCATCAACCAGCCAGGACCCCGTTGAAATATTGCATCAGGCCAATGAGTTTTTTGCCAATAAACAGTACAGCCAGGCAGCTGAATTGTATGCACGGCTATTAACATTTAACCCGAGTAATGTGAATGTTTATAATAACTTGGGTATTACACTACACTATCTCGGCAGATCAACCGAAGCTCTTGTCAAGCTTAATGAAGGTATAGCCATAGACCCAACCCAGCAGAGAATCTGGCTGACACTGGGGTTTGTGAACAGTCAACTTGGCAACATAGAGCAAGCCCGCACCGCACTTACCACTGCTGCACAAATGGATGCAAATAATGAGATCGGTCAATCCGCAACAAGAATGCTGGCAAATCTTCCCTGAGCATAACAGCGGAATGTTAGCCGGATAATCATCTGATTATATGCCAGTCAGGCGCTGGATGAGTGCGGGCTCTGATAACCTACGCGGCGCCTCACCAGAAATGCGACAATACATACACAAAAGTTGAGCGCCCCAACAACTACAAATGGAGCGCCCGGCATCCAAGCATCAAAAACTATTCCTCCGATCACTGTAATACAAAGAATGCCGATGGAACCACAGAAATTAAACAAGCCAATCACTGAACCGCGAATATCTTCCGGCGCAGCCTGACCGATTAACGCCGCGCCAGACATAATCGCACTGAACTCACCGATACCCAGCAATATGGCTGCAGGAATGAAGGCGCTAGCAATCGGACTTGGAGAAAATCCAACCCATAAATATCCGACCGACGCAATAATCAGGGCTCCCACTACGGCAGTCAGCCGGTCCACCTTACCCAATACGACTGCCCAGATCGGCGCCCAGACCAGGCTCGATCCCTGGATGATGATGATAAACACCGCCGCTTTGCGGATCGCTTCTTCCAGCCCGAGCCCCTGAGCCTGGCCGGCCTGATTAGCCCACAATGCGAAGAATGTGGAAATAACTATCAGGTCACCCCGTGCTACAAATGCCTCCAGACAAGCAACAGCTATTCGTGGGTTTGCTCGTGTGGCTTGCAGGCCTTCACGCATCAACTGAGCAAGTGGTTTCTTCTGTTGCTTGCCCGGCTTACCTGGCGCCAATCCACGGCCAACAATAATGGCGGTAGCGATACAAAGGCTTGTTGCCACCCAATAGGTCAGACGCCCGGATAGCAATGTGCTGTAACCAAAATCAGCAAAAATTGCCGGCAGACGCGACATCACGATCACCAATGTCATTGCCCCCAGGCCATTAGCAATACCTGATGCAGCAACCAGGTTGCCCCGGGATCTCTCTTGCGGATAATCAGCAAGCACGGTAGCCATCATTGAGGTAATAGCCGCAGCGCCCACGGCAAAAAGCATGCGACACACGATCAATTGATATAGATCCTGCGCGAGCGGGAAGATGACCAGTGCGCCCCCAACCCATAAGAAACCGAGCCGATAAATCAACCGTCGCCCGATCTTGTCGGCCAACGCCCCCATCGGGACAAGCAATGCCAACATCACCAGCTCATAGGAGAACGACAGCATGCCGGTAGCGCCACCTTGTTGATCTGACGGAATATTCAGATTTTCAGCAAGCACATAAGGCTGCATGAAGCTCGTAAAACTGACAATGCCGATCGTAAAGAAGGAGGCATAAAGGTATGTCAGCGCATTTTTCCGAGTAATACCGGCCTGTAGCCAGATTGGCCCTAAACGGTTTGCAAGCATAATATTTACATCAACAGGTATATCGGTTATGTATATATCGAACAGCTAATAGCTCATAAACAATATGAACTATCTTACAGAGAAGCCTGAGAAACCAAGTAACCACTTGGCCAAATTGCTTAGGGTAACTCATGTTGAGACAGAATCTTCATGGTCAGCAAATAATTCTTATAAAATTAGCTAAAACCAGCATAGACAACATTTACCGACCCCAACCTGTCACCATAAGAAACATCTGAGGAGCCAGACAATGACTGAGGGTTTATTAATTTTTGGCGGTACCCGGGGAACCGGATTCCAGGTAGCACGTTTACTTCGTGAACAGGGTGATGCTGTCACGGTATTGGTTCGCGAGGAATCAGATGCATCCGAACTGGAGGGAATTGGTGCAACTGTTGTACGCGGCAATGCACTGGATAAAACTGCTGTCAACACGGCATTTGCATCCGGTCAGTTCAGAGCCGCGATCAATACCCTGGGCGGAAAACGTGGCGAACTGCCACGACCCGATATTGAAGGCACACGGCAAATTACTGAGGCCGCAATACAGGCTGGAGTGCGTCGTGTGATCATGGTGACCGCGATTGGTGCCGGCGACAGTCAGTCAGCTGTTGCACCGAAAGTGCTGGAGGTCCTGGGTGCAGTCCTGGAAATGAAGACACAAGCTGAAAGAATCCTTCAGGACAGTGGGCTGGACTACACCATCTTGCGACCGGGTGGAATGACGAATGATCCAGCCAGCGGCACAGCGATAAAAACTGAGGACCACAACTCCATGGGCGTAATTAACCGGGCGGATCTGGCCGCACTGGTGGTGGATTGCATTGATGACGAAACGACCTGCGCAAAAATTTTTCACACGGTTGATCCGGCCATAACCCGGGAAGCCCCGTTACAGCGTGGCGAGAATTTACCCAAAGAGCGTAGCCAGTGAATGATCACCAGTACTTGAACTACCGATACCGGACTACCCTTGCATGACTATCTTCATTGGGCCTGAATGATAAACTCGGACTCACCGGCTGAAAGTTATTTTATCCTTTTAAAATAAGAGGTTATAAAATGAATAAAATTCAGGAACTTGCCCCCCATATTGCCTATTGCGGTCTGGATTGTTCCGGGTGCGAAGTCTACCAGGCTACCGCATTTGATGATGATGGGTTACGGCAAAACTACGCAAACAAGGTCAAGCTCCAGTGGAAAATTGAAGTCGATCCAGCCAGTGTCAACTGCCACGGGTGCCGTGACACGCGCCCCAAGTCAGGCTTTTGTGCTTCCTGTGAAGTTCGACAGTGTGCAGCAGAACGTGGCCTGGAGAACTGTGCGCCTTGTGAAGACTATGGCTGCGAAAAGCTACAGAAAGTTCATGCGGCAATGATTAACGTCGGCAAGGCCGTAGATGGCATTGCGACGGCAAGTATCAATCTCGATACGATTCGTAACGACATGGGACTCACCTGATCATGGCAAACAAGCCTGCCGATTGGCAGATGCCCGCGGGTGACTATGCCGGAGACGTCACCGCGCAAAACGCCTGGGATAATCTGGCCACAAACCGGAATGCAGTGCTCGTCGACGTACGCACAAAAACTGAATGGGACCTGATTGGAAAACCAGACCTGGCATCAATCAATCATGAACCCATTTACCTGCAATGGGTTACGCTGCAGGGCGTGAACAAGAATTTCACCCGTGAACTGCAAGCTATTCTGGAAGAACGTGGTATTGCCAAAGATGTACCGATCTACATCATGTGCCAGTCAGGCGGTCGATCAAAAATCGCGGCCATGCAGTGCACTGAGCTAGGTTACAAGGCAGCCTACAATATTGCCGAAGGATTCGAGGGATCACTCGATGAACAACAACACCGCAACAGCATCAACGGCTGGAAGATTGCGGGGTTACCCTGGACACAAAAATAACCGTATTACCCGGTATCTGACCCGAACAACACGGCAAGGCATTAACTTATTTATCGCGCACCTTTTCGAGATTCGCGATGCCGCGTTGCTTGTGATACGTGATGCGCTCCGACTCAAGACCCTCGTGTAATTTAACTTCGTCACCAATCTCCAGCACGAAGGGTGCATCGGCATGATACTCCGGCCAGTCCGGCAAGCCGGGTCCATTCGGGCTGCCGGTCTTGGCGAACTGCACCCAGTATGAGCTGACCAACCTGCTGACCTCGTTATCTTTATCGGTTGCAGCTTCCAGCTCCGTATCGAGTGTCTGCATGACAAATGCGATTTCATCCGCGTGCGCCACACCCGGATCGGTGGCACGGCGCTCATCTGCAAGGTAAGAAAAGTAGTATTGGTAGGTCGGTGACGACACATTTCCCATCATGTCACCAAGATAACGTGACTGCGAGTGAATAATCAGGTCACCAAAGACCGCATCGGCAAGTGTCTCGCCGCTCATGCCCGGATACAGGCGTGCCTTGTCCTCATCCGGTATGATTTTGACCATAACGTCCGGCGAGAACGGTCCGCCGATCTGACGGCCAAGCCTGGCCTCCCAGCTAACGCCGCCGGTCAGATACGGCACATTATTCTGTCGACCTTCGGCAAACAGAAAACCGACCTGGTCCGGGATCCAGTCACCTTCGACCATCGGCGTGAAACGATCTCTCGCCGTCAGCAAACCGATGACCTGATCCATCGACAAGGCCCGCAAATCGCGAATCGGATCATCACTGTCTTTGTATCCGGCTCGCTTCGCAAATGACTTACCCGCACGTTCGCCGGGAACCTGGAAAGCGCTGCGATTGCGAATTTTCGCGTCGGGGGCGAGACCCACTGAAGCACTCTGGCTTATTGCTTTATGAAAGAGATCCTGTGCCGGCGGCATGACCATCAGGTAATTGACCAATGCCCCGCCGGCCGATTCACCAAAAATCGTGACGTTATCCGGATCACCACCAAATTGCCCGATGTTTCGCTTTACCCATTCAAGCCCGGCAACCAGATCCATCAACCCATAGTTACCGAGTGGTTCGCCAACTTGCTGTGTCGTCATAGCCGGATGCGCAAAGAATCCGAACAGCGTCAATCTATAGTTCAGGGTCACGAGAATAACGCCCTCGCGAGCAAGATCAGGGCTGTTGAGGCGCGGAATATTGCCGGAACCCTGCACAAAGCCCCCACCATGAATCCAGACCATAACCGGCAGTTTCTCACCCCTGGCATGGTCCGGTGTCCACACATTCAGCGTGAGGCAATCCTCGCTCATTTCTCCAAGCTCGAACCACAGCAGCTCAGACCGGAATTGCGAGCAGAATGGTCCATAGTTTTCAGCGGAACGAATACCGTCCCATGCGTTAACCGGCTGCGGGGGGCGCCAGCGATTCTGGCCGCCCGTCGAAGCGGCAAACGGTATGCCCTTGAAGGCCGTGACATCATCATAACGGACACCCATGAGTGTGCCGGTATCGATCGTTACGACGGGTGCCTGGCTCGGACGTGTACAGGCACCCGATGACAGGAGAATGATAAGCATCAGTATGGCTGTGCGAACAGTCGGATATGACATCAACACTTATAATTCTCCTTGATGGTCATCGACCGAAATCAGTCAGCGCCAAACATAAACGAAAAACAACCCGGATCTGCCCCAAAGGCACCATGGTTTCGCCAGGTGGAGGCAGAAAAATAATGTCCTTCACCAGCTTAACTAACGACATTTTTTCCAGCGACTAATTTTTTGTCCGCTTGGTAACTTCACTACACGGGTCGTCTGAAGATGAAACACGATCCCACACCGCCGTCGCCAGCAGGGTCAGGCCAACTGTCGCGACTGCCGCACCACCGGTTACCAGCGTGTTGGTTGTATCCAGTGTCAGACGTGGGCTGGCCAATGTCCCTACAACCTTGAGATACGGGTTGAGAAACTCACCTGCACTGATACTGATTTTTTTCCGGGGTGCCGTCTTGAAATGGATGCTCAGCTTCTCGGTATGCAGATCGATCGTTCCCTCGCTGATTATATTCAACTTACCTGTCTGGATCGCCATCCCGGGCTTAGCGGTGAGCAGCCCATTCTCTATGCTTGCAACGAGTACGGCACAAGAAATTTTAGTATAGGGCTCCTTCTTTGCAAATGGATTTATGACAGCAATAATTTCTTCAAAGAAGTTTCCATATATAAAATTCAATGCAGTATTAGCTATTTGCCCTTTACTGGCACTCATCTTGATCCGCCCGTTCAGGTTGTCAATAATTTCTCTGGAAGTCAGGCCCGCACCATTCAGTGCAACGGAAATATCAAACTTTGGATCTGCATCAATTTCTTCAAGTGTTCTATCCCCGGTCGAACCCAGGAAAATATTCTTTCCTTCGTAGGTTGCCTGAACCATTGCCGAATCTTCACTTGGCACGACGTGGAGCATCGCTGAAAAATCCCCGTACTTTGTCTTGCCCCCTATATGCTCGATATCGAGTCGCCCATCACGAACCGTAGCATCTAACACCAGGTTATCGACTATCCGCTGATTTTGCCGGTACCGGGTGATATCAATATCGACGTCAGCATTAAATTTTGTGAGCTTTTCAATGGGCAGTGGCCAATCAGGTATAAGCCGACCATCTCCAGCCGTCTCTTCACCGCCATCGTCAGCGATATCCTCAATATTTCCCGTCGACTCTGGATTGAGTGCCATCAGCGGTGTCACATCGAACATGCTTGATTTCACTTGCAGCTTCACATCGGGAACCCCAAGATCAAGTTGCGCTATAACACTGCCTTTCAGATCGCTGACACCGCTCCTGATTACCAGGTTCTCGATCAAAAATGACTGTGCTGTACCGGAAAACACTGCGTCCAGGCTGAAATCCGTGTCCGGCAGGCGCCGTTTATCGAAACTACCGATCGTCGAGAGATCGTCCGCTCGCGCAGTAATCGTCAATTCTGTACGTGACAGGTCCGGTGGAATATCAAATACACCTCGCGCTGTAACCTGCGCCTCACCGAGTTGAATCGTAAATGGATCAACATGCAGGAGCCCGTCCTCGAGCCTGCCCTGTGCACGAATTTCGAACGGCGCGTCAGGCGGTTGCCAAACACCGGTGTCGAACAGAATAGTCTGAAAGCTCTCGCCGTTTACCAGCGCTTCAAAAGTCCCGTTAGCCGAGACAAGGGGTAACCCGATATCGGCATTAATCCACCCGATTGCACCACCGAGTTTTACTGCTACGCCTTGCAGGCGAATTACGTCAGCTTGCAATTCGAACTCACCCGACAGGTCGAATGGCCCATCGGGAAGATTCAAGGTTTCGGGTTCTGAGATGAATTCGCCGAGCTCCGGCCCGGTTACTCTAATCTTCAAACGGGTACCGACAAAATTCTCCAGCCGACTGACCAGGCCATCGATGGAGGGTTCCGCAGTACCGATTCGAGCCTGCAGGTCACTGATTTTAAAGGCATCTGCCGGGGTCTGTAAGCGACCGGAGGCCGTGAAGCCAGCCGCCGGCAACCACTCGGTGATGCCCGCCAGCCGGCCTGCACTTGCAAGATCACCGCCTTTGAGATGGATACGTACATCCGTATCATTGCCCAGCGGTTCGAAGCCAACCACTCCCGTTGCGACAAGCTGGTTACCGCCTAACGTGAACATCGCATCCCCAGGCAAGTGCACGACACCCTGACCAATCTCAAGACCGCCTTCAAACTCAAATGGTTCGGTCGTCTGCATCGACACATTGAACGCTGCGGCGATCGCGGCGATACTTGCACCATGACCGGACACGTTCACCCGCGTACCGGCAAAATTTAATCCTTTGCTGATTTCACCGCTCACCATAAATTCTACAATTTGCGTGACGACATCCAGCTTAATAATCTCGGTACCGCCTGGGGCAACTTCGAGTTGGCCGGAGATACTAAACGGACCCTCCACAACACCCGGCAAACCGAACAAACGTGTGAAGCGCCCTACGTGCGCACCATGAACTTTTAACGAGAGATTTGCATCGTTGAGATCGGGGAATCGTGTCAACAACCCATCCA
The DNA here is from genome assembly GCA_002688175.1 of Chromatiales bacterium. GTDB lineage: Bacteria > Pseudomonadota > Gammaproteobacteria > Steroidobacterales > SMWD01. Next base: position 76,037 of record NZCC01000053.1, on the reverse strand, counting down.
GCTTAAACTGCGCCTCACCTATATCGAGATTGATCTCATCGAGATCAATCTGTGCACCGTCGCGAGTCGCTGAACCCGATAGTTGATACGGGCCAGTGGGGATCTGCGGAACACCGAACAATCTCGCCACCACATTCAGATCCGGACCGTGTGACGCTACGCGCATCGAAATCTTCTCAAATGACAGCAGATCCGAGGTGACGCCACTGAATTCAATCTGATGTTCACCAACTCTTCCTGCTATGAACATGGCGATCTCTTGCGCCCCGGGCTGAAGCGCGATTTTCAGGCTGAGATCGCCTTGGCCAAGATCCGGCAGGCCGAGCATCTCGGTGAGGTGGTCAATATCCGGCCCTGTGATTTCGATAGTGCCGCGTGGCCGCCGTGGCCGGACCAGGTTGTCGATCAGCCCGGCAGCAGTAATTGACAGCGTGTCGAACCGACCGTCAATATCAATGCTCAGATCTGCTGCAGTCAGCAGGCTTTCCAACGGACCGAATTCTCCGGTGATGCTGGCTGTACGGCCATTCAGGGCCCCACTAAGTTTTACGTCAAACAGCCGGTTAATTTTTTGCGCCTGATCCAGGCGATCAACGCGTATCTCCAGAGGTTGCTTGAAAACCGGTAACGCAACGGTTAATGCAAAGTTAGTGACGTGCAACTTTTTCAGGATTAACGGTATCAGGCCACCGCCTGCTTCCTCGCCACCATCACCGAAGGTCCAGTTGTTTTCACCGGACTCCAGTTGCTCGAGATTTACCTCCGTATTGTCCAGCTCCACCAGTTCCACGATGACTGGCCCGGACAGCAATGAACGAAGATCCAGGTAAACAGAAGCCCGCCCCACTCGGGCCATGTCCCCATGGGTTGCCCAGTCTGGATTACCAAGTCGCACATCAGTTACGGTCAGGCCGGTTAACTGGCCAGGATCGAAATGGATACGACCATCGATGGCAAATGTCCGACCGGTTTGGTGAACGACAAACCTTTCGATCTCTGTTTTGTAATTATTGAGGTCTAAAGTCAACAGGAAAGTAAGGCCGGCACCGAAGACCAACAGGATGACGGCAATTACAAGCAGGATTAATCGGGTCCAGCGCATGAGCAGAAAATTTGACCTGACCCCTATCGATCAGACACCGGTTTGCGACATATCTGTCACGCCCACAATTTATCGGATGCGATCCGTGCACCCTCTGCAAGCGCGCCAAGCTTGGCAAACACTACATCAGCATCTACCGTGCCATGATTGGCAAATGTGCCGAATCCACAATCGGTACCGGCAATAATACGTTCACGACCGACAATATCAGCAAACCGGCAAATACGTTCGGCAACCAGCTGTGGATGTTCAATAAAATTGGTTGTCGAATCAATCACGCCCGGCACCAGGATCAGATCATCAGGTATTTTTGTATCACGAAATACAGTCCACTCATGGGCATGTCGCGGATTCGACGACTCGAACAACAGCGCCCCGGCATCAGCCTTCAAAGCGATCGGCAGAACCAGTTCCATCGGTACGTCATGATTATGCGGCCCCTCGTAATTACCCCAACATACGTGCAAACGCACACGATCTGAATCAATATTTTGCAGGGCCTGATTCAGAACTTCTATATGCAGATTCGCCAGCCGAAGATACTCATCATCATTCTTGTCACGAAATATCGTATGCCGACCCATGCCGATATCCGGAGAATCAATCTGCAACAGGAAACCAGCTGCAACAATCCCCTCATACTCGATACGCATCGCTTCACCAAGCGCCTCAACATACTGCTCGTGGTTTGGGTAATAGTCATTTGGCTGAAAGAGCGCAATAACCCCCGGTGCGGCTGCGTTCATGAAGGCCTCGACCGGCTTTACCTTGTCTACCGCTTTCCTGAAGTTGGCAAGATCGGTTTCAAGCGGCTGCATATCCTTAAGACCAACCTCGCCTATGCAACGAGGAGGACTGGCCTCCGAGCGGGTACCAGCCTCATGACGACGGCGTAATACACCGGGAAAATCCAACAGGTCCTGCGCCGGTTCGCGGTGTGACTCCCCTCCGAATCCGGTCAGGCGATCCTTGATATAGGTTGCATAACTGATCTTGCTCAGCTCGCCATCGCTGACAATATCGATACCAACTTCGGACTGACGGCTTACGATCTCCTCGATAGCGGATGCGATGACCGCATCCCCGGCCGAATGATCTGATTCCGACCCCTGCTCACGACCGAAGACGACATCGACAACAGTCTGACTGCGGGGCAAGCTACCGACATGTGTAGTCAAAACTCTTTCTTTACTAACCTGCATCGTTAACCTACCCAAAATATTATTTTTTTATGTCAATATTCAGTGCCTACCGGGATTTCATACAAGCATAAACAATTCCCGGGCTAATCGAGTGACTGTTCTTCATTCCACTGTGACCACGAAACCTGCAGGTTTTCAGTAATATGAAACAATGCAGCGAGCACATGTCGATCATACAGCTTGTCAGCATCCTGCATCAGACGATCGACAGCATCACTCACAGATATTGCCTGGCGGAATGCCCGCGGGCTGACAAGTGCTACAAATGCATTGGCAACCGACAGGATCTTCCCGGGAAGAGTCATTTGTTCTGCGCTTAACTGTCGCGGATAGCCACTGCCGTCAAGATGCTCCTGCTTCTGCGCCAGAATTTCCAGCACCGGTCCGTCGAAATCCAGCTTGCCGAGCAACTCCAAAGCGGTACTGACATGCGAGTGCAACAATTCTTCATCATCCTGCACCAACGACCCGGTCTTGGTTAACAGCTCACGTGGAATGGCTATCTTGCCGACATTGGCCAGCATCGCAGCCAGATCCAGCATTTCAAGATCATTACTATTCAGCCCCATCTCACGACCAATCGCACCGGCAACCTCTGCCAAATGCTGTGAGTGGAATGCAGTATATGGATCATGCAGATCTACAATATTGACCAGCGTCGCCACAAGATTTCGTAACAATTTTGTGTGGCGTTGCTGGGCCCGCTGAAAATCGGTGATATCTCTGAAAACAAGCAGCATCAGATTCCGGTGATGACCGATACGCTCCACCGGAATAAAACTCGCATGATAGACACGATCATGTGCACCAAAGCGCAAAGCCATAACCCGATATACCCGCTCAGAACTCTGCTGCGCCTGCCGAATACTACCTTGTAACTCTCCGACAGTAGCTGGTCCGAGAACTGCAGTGAGCTCATTATCAACAATGTCGCTGATCTTTGAGTCTACTGCATCCGCCGTCGCCTGATTGGTAAAAATAACTTCCTGAGTCTGGCTGATCAGCAACGTCAACACATCGATATTATCCGTGGTCGCATGCAGCAGTTCGGTCTGGCGCTGGAGTCGGGCTGCCTTTTCGATCAATTCATCCGCCTGATGCCGGGCACGAACGCTGCTGCCATGCCGCCAGGCAGCGACCACGATCGCTGCACTTGCGAGCAATAACAGCGACAACGATATCAACAAAAACTGTCGCCGCTCATTAGACTCACTTAAGGCCTGGACTGCATCAACCTGTTGCGCCAGCACCCAAGTCTGCCGGTTGACACGACGGCTGACCTGCAAAACCGATTCGCCGCGATAATTATCCAGTAGTGCAAAATTATCCAGTGTTTTGACCGCCTGTGCCGCGGCCAGCTTTGCCCGACTGACCGGCATACTACGTCGCATCGGTTTTGCGCCATCCTTTGTCGATGACAGGTAAACAACCCGATCCCCGCGCATCTCCAATAACAACGCTTCGCTGTCCTCGGCAAATCCAACCCCACCTTTAACCAGCGGGAACAATTCCTGTTCGGCGTTACGAACGCCGACGAGCAAACCAATGGGTGTGTCGCCGCCTTCAGGGTGACTGCCCATGACGGCCATAACAGGTACCGCGAATATAATGACTGCCTGTTCCTGCCCGTCCGGCACCAGGCCCGTGGCCTGTCGCTCTACACCACTTAATACCCGCCGCAATGGCTCAGTCATTTGCTCACCAACAGCAGGCATGCCAGGTGTTGCGACAACCGGGTGCAAATCAATATCTAACAAGGCGAGACCGGAAATACTTGTTGTTACTATATTGGCGGCGATGCGAGGCGTGTCATCTGACCAATATCCATAACGATTGGCCGAGGCCAGAATCAAATTACGCAAATAGGTAAATTCGGCAGGCTGTGACGATCCGCTGGCACGGGCTTGCAGCAATTCACCGAGATATAACTGCAACGATGCATTATCGGCCAGCACCTGAAGATCGTCGAACGTCTCACTGAGAAAATTCTGAACAGCATCAATCTTGGCATCAGCAACCAGCCCGAGCCGTGCCTCCCACTGCTGCAGGTCGCGCTCACGTTCTGTATTGATATAGACATTAATAAAGAATGCGCCGATCAGAATCAATCCAACCAGCGCTGTAACCGGTATCACTACCGACAGGCGCATCGATTTTTGCATGTTGTCAGTTGCCATTATCATCGCGGTACGTGCATCCACCATTGGGATTCACTGACAGAATAGACCGGCACATAATGCACGATACTGCGGTGCGACAAAACCTTTCCGACCTGGTTGTCGAGAATCAGTATGTCGTCATCTGCACCAAACGCCAACACTGCATGAGCGATACGCAGATTCGTATCCTGCAGGACAACAATTCGCAACTTATCCGACGAGTAGCCAAGCCAGCGCAGCGAAAGCAGTTTCGTGATCGCATAATCCTCACAGTCGCCCCCATTGAAAAGGAACTCATGTGGAATCGCCCAATAATCTTCCAGGGCATAGTTGTCCAAATCAAGCACATAGTCCTTGTTGTTGGCATAGCGATTGACCTGCCTGATTTGCTCGGACGGCGACAGACCCCTTATCTGATCAAGAAACTGGCGCCAGTCACGCATATGGCAAGTGTTGAGTTCACTGTCCTGACAATCACCTTCACGCAGATTACCCGCAAAATGTCGTTCAAGTGCTTGCACCCATTGAGGGAAAACCCCAATATTCGCTCTTGCTGTTTGCTGATAACCGAACAGATTGTCCGGAAATTCTCCTGCAATCAATGCATTAGGCATAGCCCACAACAGACTGAAGGTAAACAACCGCAGGGTAAGTCGAAAATATGTCAACACAAAACTGTGAACTGGTCGATAGCTACGGCCGGGAAATACTATGATAATTTGCTGTCTAATGAACAATAACTAATTTGAACGTTTACATAATGAAAAGCAAGTATAGAAATCTAACCGGGATTGTCTGTAACGTGTGCCTGGTGTGGCTGGTCGGTCTGACCTCCGCCCCTGCAGTCGGTCAGGATGATATCCAGCAACGATTCGACGCGGCCACCCAGGCCATCGAAAATGACCGTCTGCGCAGCGCGCGCAGCACTTTGGAAAGCCTGCTTGCCGAACATCCCAACATGCAACGCGTACGCCTTGAGTTGGCGCGGGTCGACTACCTGTCATATGACTACGATGAAGCCGAGCGCCTGGCACAACAGGTACTGGATGACCCGAATACCCCGCCGGGCGTACAAACAACGGTACTGGCATTTCTCGCCCAGATCCGCGCAGACAAACAGCTGATGACGAAACGCCACTCAATGACGCCATCTTTTTATATCGGAACCTTGTACGACACCAATGTCAACTTCGGGCCGAGCAGGGACATCATTGACATCGGCGGCATTCCATTCACTGTGACTCCGAATTCGCAGGAAACTGATGACTGGGCCATGGTCATCAACCCGGCAATCGCACATACCTACAATCCGGCCAAAACATTTGCTGCCGGGGAAAATACCGGCATGTTCGTCTGGCAGAGCCAGGCTAATGCCTATTATCGACGATATTTTTCGGAAGATGAATTCAATTTTGGCGTTCTGACACTGCGTACCGGCCCAGCCTGGATTGTGCCCGATCACTGGCAAGCTGGTATCGGACTACAGGGCGATCAAATCTGGCTCGATGACCGCAGTCTCGCCTGGTTTACATCGGTAAATCCCAACATAACCTGGGAACTGAATCAGGATACAGCTCTGATACTCGATACATTCATTACCCAAAGACATTATTCGCGTAATCAGGATTCCGGTCGTGATGGCTGGTATAAATGGGCGACACTTTCTGTTGATCATTTCCTCAACGACAATAAAGTGACAATAAACGGTGGTATCGGTTACTCAGACTTCGACGCCGATGACAATCAATTCAGTTATAAAGGGCCTGAGGTTTTTGCCGGTGTGGGCGCAGAGGTATGGCAGGACGGATCTGTCTATGCGCGCGCAAGATACAAAATATATGATTTCAAAGGCAACCAACCGGTCTTTGGTGTTCCTCGCGATGATGACGAATACCGTTTAACGGTCGGATTTCAGTATAATTTCAGTACCGGCATGATGCGCGATTGGTCACTACTCGGTGACTGGACTTATACCGACAATCAATCCGACGATGTACCAATTTTTGAATACGACCGACATGAGTTGAACCTCGGTCTGTCACGTTCTTTCTAGCGCGTAAGTATCCGACATAACGTCAAAATACATACGTAAGAACAACTGATTAATGAAGGTAAATGCATTCTTTCATAAATTCTTGTAGAAATTACAGGAATACGGGGAAATTCCCAATGAACAATTTAAAAAGAATTACAAAGATGAAAAATTTACTGCTGATACTTGTTACCGCTATTGTTTGTTCGGTCGGCACTGTGCATGCCTCCGACATCGTTCATTCCGAACGCGACTGTGCAGAGATCCTCGAGCAGTGGGCCAATGACCCCGATTCGGTACCCCAGCACCTGGTCGACGAGTGTAAGGAAATGATGGCCGGCGTTACCTCAGTACCGGATATCGCGCCGTCAGCTGGCGGCCAACAGGCCGCTGACCCCTGTGTCGGATCCGGCTCAGCCAGCTCCGTGCACTGCTGGGGCCCCTGGATCGCACTTGCTACGGCAGCATCCGGCGTCACACCGCCTGACAACCTGCTGCCGATAGACGACTTTGAAGTCCGCCCGGAACTAGCGGCTCTTTATGATCCTGACCCACTGGAGGGTCCTGACCCGGTAAATCCGATAGATCCACCGGTTGATCCTCCGATAGATCCTCCGATAGATCCACCGGCTCCACCTGACCTGGAACTCAGCTCATGCGTAGCGGGTACATCATGCGGGTTCGCAACAATAGTCGATGGTGTCACCGGACAAGGCGCCGGGCAAGACACAACGATTGCGATCTTCGATCTGGCCAGCGACGGCTCGCAATTCAGTGTAGCACCCGGTGAAACCGGCGAGATTGCCTCAGTAGGCAATATGCTGCCGACGTTCACTAATCGTCCGGATGGTTTCGAAAATATGAATTCCAGCGGAACAGACGGTGACGAGCGATCACGACTGATTGCACGCATTATTCGAGATACCGGCGGTAGTGTTGTTACTGCCGCTGACGCCTGGGCACATGGTAATACGGCGACAAGCGTCATTAACTCCGGCTTCTTTGCATGGGGCAACTCAATATCACAAGCCGATGTCAATGCGCTGAACAATTCGGCTGTCTCGACGGTCTTTTCCGGACCGATGTCGGTAGATAACGCTACGACTGTCTCGGTAACATTAAACTTTGGCAGCACCCCGACATGGACGGGCGACTGGACTAATCCTGGTTATACATTTGCAGCCGGCGGCGTGCTGACCGGTGTTGACCTCATCTCTGATCCGGTACAGTTTTCCAGCAATGTCGGTGCAAACAGTTTTGTACAGGGCGCTCTGCTGGGTGACATCGCCAACAAATCGATCGCCCATTTCATTGATGTTGATATCACCGGTGTTGGTCGCATCAGGGATGTCGGCCTGTTGCTCGAATAACATTGCCGATTATGTTTACAACTAATTGAGCAGAATATTTCCATGTAGTAGAATATAAAAGATTGAAGAACGCCCTTAGGGTGCCTGGTGACGCACATCTGGTACTTACATATAAGGGATTATAAAAATGTTTAACCGCCTCCGTTTTGCTGCAATTTTCTTTGCACTTACTATTGCCGGAATTCAAACAACGGGTGCTTACGCAGCAACCGTCATACTTGTTCCGTCATCTGCCACCGTCAATGTAAACGAAGCATTCACGATCGATGTGAACATGAACGCAGCAGATGTGGCTAAAGACACGCCTGCCGCACACCCTGGTTCATATGAAGGCTCTGTCATCATTGATTTTGATCCTGCCCTGGTGACCTACTCGGGTTCCATGTCCGGAATCACGACCGGGACAAACGGCAGTTTGCAAACTATTTCATTCAGCTTTTCCGGAGTACCTGATGTCGGCACAGTCCGTACGCTCGATTTCACGGCAATCGGTGCCGCCGGCAATAACATTAGTTTTGTTCCGGACGATGCTGATGACTTCTTGGGCTCATTCGCCAGCACAGTACCGACAAATACACCGTTCACTCCAATTTTTACCGCCGCGGACGTTCAGATTGTTCCTTTGCCGGCTGCAGCCTGGCTGATGCTGTCGGGACTGGGCGCGATCGGTTTAGGGGCCCGGCGTCGCCGCTCCTGATACACTTGCTGCTGTCACTGCAGCAGACACTGCATAACTATGCGGACTATTCAAACCAGCATTTCAGCCTGTCTCGGATGGATTCTTTGCACGTGCGCATCGGTTACCGATGCGCATAATCAACCCGATTTGTCAGATATTTTATTTACACCAAGTGCCATTCAAAGTACCCAGCTCGATGCACTCCGGTCCGCGCACGAACATGGCCTTGCTGCATCCGATTACGATGTACAAATACTGGAGGAGATGGCTGCTGACCCAGACTCAGCTGTCAACGACCAGTTTATCGCACGACTAAACACGGCCTTCAGACGCTACGCAGAAGACATCAGCCTCGGTCGCCCGTCACCACTCACCGATCCGGACTGGCATATCCCACAACAGCCGTCGTTTGCGGACAAACCAGAAACAACCATTAGTGACATCGAAAACCTGCCGCCGCCACATCCTGCCTACGAGCGACTACATGGTGCAATGATTCGCTACCAGGCTTTACAGGAACGTGGCGGCTGGAAAATCATACCTGCAGGTCCAAAACTGTCCCTCGGCATACTCCATCCGCAATCAGAACTCGTGCGCAATCGACTGCGCATGACAAATGATTACGATGGAACAACACCTGCCAATGCTTATCTGTTTGATTCGGCTCTTGACAGGGCCACGCGCGGATTTCAGGCGCGCCACGGCCTGCTCGTCAATGGCATCATTGACGAAGCAACGCGCAGGGTTATGAATGTATCGCTCGAAGACCGGATTCAACAACTGTCTATTGCAATGGAGAGATGGCGCTGGTTACCGCGCAGCCTTGGGGACGAATATGTCTGGGTTAACGCAGCTGAAGCAAAACTCAATATTATCATCGACGGCAAGTCTGTCCTGTCGATGCGTACCATTGTCGGTCATTCAACACGACCTACCCCAAGCCTGCAAAGCGAAATCAGGCGTGTCGTATTCAACCCAACCTGGTCCGTGCCCTATTCGATTGCAACCGAAGACCTGCTGCCAAAATTGCGTAATGATCATAGCTTCCTGACACGCAATGGTTTTCGCGTCTACACCGGCAGCAGTAACAATACCCGGGAAGTTAATCCGACCGACGTCGACTGGTCAGACATAAGCCCAAACAGCTTCCCCTACCGGTTCATCCAGCAATCAGGACCTGGCAACAGTCTCGGGCGAATCAAATTTGTCTTCGACAACCCGCATAATATCTATATCCATGACACGCCATCAAAAGGTTTATTCGGCCTGCGCACGAGAACCTTCAGCTCTGGCTGCGTCCGCCTTGAGCAAGCAGATGAATTTGCCAACGCTCTATTGGCTGCCGATAGGGATTGGAGTGATACTGACACCCAACGATATCTTGACGACGATCACACCCAGGGCATTAACCTGCAACGCAAGATTCCTATTTATGTCGTCTATATCACCAGTTGGGTAACTGAAGACGGTCAGGCACACTTCCGGCGTGATCTGTACCATAGAGATGCGGCTGTTGGTGACGCAAGCATCGCTCATCGTCAATTACCGATCAATCATCCACATCAATTCTGATTGTCGGCTGGAATCTTCCCGTCTGCACACGCCAGACCTGCACGACAAACATAACCGCCAAGATAAAAATACCTGCCAGTATCACGATGTAATTATAACCGGGTAACGGCCCTTGCTGCGTGAACTTAAGCGACCACACCGCCAATGCAATCCATGCCCCCTGCGGGAACAGGGAACAAAATCCGGCGGCTACTGCCAACCCGCACGACACAACGATACCGACAGGTATTAATAACAGGAAAACTGATCCCCCACTACCCGCGACTGCGTTCTGACCAGCAGACATGGCAGGCACCAGAACACTTAGCATGAACACCACCAACGCCGGTATTGCCGGCTGAGGCCTAAAATTAGCCAGTAAAGTCTCTCCGGGTGTCTGCGGGGCGCGGCAGACCGGATCATCATGACTGGCCGGATTCAATGTTTCTTTTTTATTCATTCAGCAGTGCCAACAAACAGAAGATAACGATATGTAATTATATTGACAATATACCGACCTCACTATAGGTTGACTGCCTCCCGGCAGGAGCCCCATCAGACAAAGGAAATTAATATGTCGCTCGACAGCGAAACGCAGGAAATTATCAATAACCTGCTCAATAATAATAAGGTAGTGCTGTTCATGAAAGGCACGCCCGATCAGCCTCAGTGCGGATTCTCAGCCAAAACAATCGCAACTCTGGACCTGTTGATCACAGATTTCATGTCGGTCAACGTACTCGAGCATCCGGCAATCCGTGAGGGCATCAAGGAATTTTCGAACTGGCCGACAATCCCGCAGCTGTATATCGACGGTGAACTGATCGGCGGCAACGATATTGTGCAGGACATGCTCAAGAGCGGTGAACTGGCCTCTGCACTGGGCGTCAACACCCCAACTGTCACTCAGCCTAAAATAACCATTTCACCTGACGGCATCGCCATCATGAAAAACGCACTCGAAGCGGAACAGGCCGGAACCTTGCAATTACAAATCAGTGCATCATGGACTCACCAGATTTCACTTGATGAAAATCCGGGTGATAATATTTGTGTTGACGTCGGCGGCATCGAATTGCACATGGATCCCTGGACCGCTGAACGTGCAGATGGATTGGGCATGGCTCTCCAGGAAGACATGACCGGCGCACGCTTTATTTTCGACAATCCGAATGCACCACCGCCGGTCAATCAAATGACTGCGCAGACACTCAAAGCCCGACTAGACAGCGGTGACGAGATTATCCTGATAGATGTACGCGAAAACAGTGAACAGGAAAATACCGCCATTACTGGTGCCCGACCCTGGAATAGTGACACGCGAACTTTCATCGAATCACTAGCAAAAGACACCGAGATCATTATCCACTGCCACCAGGGAGATCACAGCCAGACGCTGGCCGATGCCTTGCGCCAGCGTGGCTACACGAACCTGCATAACCTGACCGGTGGCATCAAGGCCTGGACCGAAGCGATCGATAATCCCTGATCTGCCGGCAATTACTTCCGGAAAGACCGGCGAGGCGCTTAATTCGGCGCGGGCGGATAGAACCAGTCGGGCCCGGCACATGGCACATCCAGCCGGACATCAGCCGTAACTTCAGCAGCGGGAAATTCCTGCACGACACTTAATCCTGCACGGTCGTCCCGTACCGTTGGCGTGCAATGTACGCCATCAGCATCCAGATCGAGCCATGCATAAACAAGCAGGCCTTCACCTTTCTCTACCGGGTAATCAAATGAATGACTGTACTGGCCTACTGATGTCTCGAAACTTTCAATGAATTCAACCGGATGACGTAACTGACCCTCAAGCGCCCAGGCATGGTAAAGGTTGACCGTAACTTTTACACCATCACTCTGCACACCATCCGGCACACTGATCTCGCCACTGAGACTGACTGGCGTAGTCGGCGTCTCACCCTCCGCACAAGCCAATAACATTGCAAAAAAGCCCACGACGACCACAACCTTAAACAGGCCAGGTACAGCGCATGTCGTAACGGATAACAAGGCGCACAATCTTCGATTCATTTCTCTATTACTCATGATCTGGTTCACAGCTCAAATTCAGGCATGTTAAACACCCGGCTGAAGTTATCAGCCAGAATCATACGCATCTCGTCAACGGTATAACCTGCGGCTTGCATCGCGGCAACAAAGGCTTCCAGATGGCTGCCGACGTAACCCGGAAACTGCGGACCATCCGAACCATAAATAAGTTTATGTGCAACACCTGCCTTCTTGATGCGGCCAATAAAATCAGGCAACACCTCTGCGGCTCGCTTCGCGCCGAGGGCACCCGGTTCCATGTAGACATTCGGATAGCGTTGCGCGAGGTCAATACATACATCGACATAAGTCAGTTTGCGACGATAGCTGTCCCAACCGGCGTGACCAAGAATAAATATAGTATCCGGGTATAAGCGAATGGCCTGCTCGAGATAAGCAGGGCTGGTATAGGGCGGCTCGGTGCGAGTACCCGGATTGGGGCTCGTTGCCGTATGCAGGTATATCGGCTTGCCGTGCCGGCCGGCAATATCATAAATCTCATAGTAACGCGGATCATCAAACCGGAACTGCTGGTGCGCATGCGCAAGCTTGATACCAATCATGTTATCAAGATTAACCAGCGCATCTTCGAATGCCTCCAATTGCTCACGACTGTCCACATTCCACTGATCTACACGAATACTTGCAAAGCCAAACAGGCGAGCTGGGGCAGTTGCCACCAGTTCAGCCACCGACTCATTAGAGGCATTACCGGTGGTGTGCGGACTGTACAATGCAAACACACCGCCGGCACTGTCCAGTTGCGCGAGTATGCCCTCGCCGCTGAGCCAGCGATCCATCAGGAATCTGGTCGTCCATTTAAAACCACAAGGAACCCCGGTTCATCACGAAGAGCGACTCGGAACCATGGAGCTGTTTCGCAGCGGCCTGCAGGAAGGTAAAAACCCGCGCATCGCACTTGCGTATGCATCTGCATTCGTATCGCGGGGTGACCTGGTGATTCTTGGCACTTTCGCAATCCTGTGGGGCAAAACTTTCGCCATCAGCCAGGGCCTGGAACCGGCCGAGGCCCTTGCAAAAGGTACGCTCGTGTTCGTCATGGCACAGGCATCGGCTTTAGTCTGGATTCCGTTTCTGGGGTTTTTTCTCGATCGTACCAACCGGGTTACCGGACTGGTTATCTGCATGGCTCTGGCGACTGCCGGTTATCTTGGCACGATGTTCATCGACGATCCAACCGCAGCCAGTGCCATCCCGATATTCATCTTGCTGGGCATCGGGCAGATCAGTGCTTTTCTCGGCTCGGCCACCTTAATCGGCCAGGAGGCTCCAAAGGCAAAGCGCGGGTCCGTCGTTGGTGTATTCAACAGCTGTGGCGCAATCGGAATTCTGATTGCATCCAGTATCGGCGGGCGCCTGTTCGATTCCGTTGGTCCGTCAGCACCATTCATACTGGTCGGAGTATTCAATGGAATCGTATTACTGGCGGCGATCGCCGTGCGAATCCTGTCACCTGGTACGCAGCGGGCATTAATTGAATAAAGAATAGCCGGCCTTCACTGCGCTGATTTCACCCACTGCTGATACCAGTATTTGTCCCCTTTTGTTTCCCGGTTGGTGTTGATGGTTTCAACATCCCATAACCCGGAAAAACGAAAAGCCCGTGGACAATGCGGATATACCTGGTCGATGTGAATCCTTAAGGCCTGCACAAGCCTGGTTTTCTCATCTACCGCAACAACCTCCGCTTTGATCCCATCACGTTCCAGCTGATCACCATCCAGAACCACGGCTCGACCGTTAACGCGAACCGTAAGTCCACAACCCGGGATCATGAGAATCAGGCCAACTTTTGGGTTCGTCTCAATATTCTCGTAGGACTGAAAGAGGTTGTTCCCCGACAAGTCAGGCAACAATAATGTGCGTTCGTCGAGAATCCTGACAAACCCGGGCTTCCCTCCTTTCGGTGAAGCATCGCAATCCCCATCTGCATTGCTGGTCGCCAGAACTACAAACGAAGTACTCTGTACAAACTCCTGCACAACCGGGTCCATAAATATTTTGATCTTCTCCTCAATCGCCGCAGAAGGGGCGCCGAATTTCTGCTGTGCTTTATTCAACCTGCATTCTCCCGGAGTTACGAACGATTAAGACCCTGCAAAGAGCTCTGTATGGGCGCATGTTTTCGGGAAGGCATCCGCGAACAGCTTGCCAACGGTCTCACCATTGACTTCTGGCCGGTTTCTGAAGCGTTCCGGCCGCCCAATCAGCTTGCCATTACGATCAAAGCGCGCCTGGATACCCCACATCCCGTCCATCGGCTCAAGCGTATAGCCATAACGCAGGTCCACTATCTTAACAATCAGATCAACACCGTCGGCAAACTCCCGGCTGATCAGGCGGCCACCCGCAAACCACTCATAGATAGCGCCTTCCCGGGTCGCCAGCAAAGCCTCTACATTAGAGCTGGTATAGGTGGCCGCACTACCCCACTCAATCTCACAGGGCCGCCACATCGAGAGGTAACCGATTCGCACCTCATCTGCCGAGCTCGCCACCAGGCGCCGATGCGGTAATTGCAACATCGTTGGATAAGCGCGCACCTCGTATCCGTGCAAACCGGCAGCCGTCAATTGCCGCTGCGCTTCCTGCTCAGCCAGATCATTGATACGCAGGCCGAGCAGCAGGTACGCAGTCGACAATATAACTGCCATCAGCGTCGGCCAGCCTGCACGTGCGTGGCCTTTAAGGAGCCGGCTACCCAGCAAGCCAAGCCCGAGTATCGCGGTGTAGGCGGGATCCACGACGGCTACTCCATCCAGAGCGAACCGTGTACGTGCAACAGGGGCCAGCAATTGGGTACCGAAGGTCGTAAACCAGTCAAGCAGTGGATGAGACAAGAGTGCCGCGATAAATAATCCGATCCAGGCCGGCAGGCTGCCTACTATCGGCTGGTCCGGGCCGGCTCGCCAGCGCAGGTAACGCCACCAGGCCCAACCGGCCACAGTGCCGACAACCGGGCCGAAAAAGACCGAATGCGTTATCCCGCGATGCGAGACGAGACGCGCGAAGGGTCCCTCGAGCGCCCCATAAAACGAGTCAATATCGGGAAACATACCGGCCAGTGCGCCAATGGCCATCGCCTTGGTGCCCAGCTGACGATGAAATGCCGCGTGCCCGACGGCAGCGCCCAGGGCGGCCTGAGTAATTGGATCCATACGACCATTGTAAACGGTACCGGCCTCACTCACGCATCCGACAGACAATCCGCCGGAGCCGGCTGATTCCGACAAATTAATCTTCTCTGCATCATTCAACCATTGTCGAATATGTCGACTTCTGCCAGAATCACATCACTAATACACAGCAAGTCCGTCTTACTAAATAATGACCAATAAGACCCGCCGCGCCTTACTCGCCAATATCAGCAGTGCCGCCGTTGTTTGCGCCTTACCTTTACCGGCTATCAGTTCAGTCCGCGAACCTCGTCGGCTAAGTTTCTACCACACACATACCCGGGCCGATCTTGAACTTATCTATCATGATGGTTATCAATACGTGCCGGAAGCCCTCAACCGGATCAACTTGTTTCTACGTGATTTTCGTACGCGGGATAGTCACCCTATTGATCCCGGCTTGCTTGACATTCTGATCGCTACACGAACATTAATCGGTTCAGAACAGCGCTTTGAGGTAATCTCCGGCTACCGCTCACCAGCCACCAATGAAACCCTGCGCAATCAGACCAAGGGTGTCGCCAAGGATAGCTTGCATATGCAAGGTCGGGCCATCGACATTCGGCCAACCGGCGTGCGAACCAGAAACCTGCACCGGGCTGCGCTTGACCTGGGTCAAGGCGGCGTCGGTTACTATCCGCAGTCAGATTTTATCCATCTCGACACGGGTGATGTGCGCTCCTGGTAGATTCACTGACCCGAATGAAGAAATCGGGACTGATCAACACAACTGTTTGGGGAACTAAACATGCGCCAACTGCAAAAAGCAGCATCTATCGCAGCATTCCTGATCGTCGCCGGCATGCTCATTCATAATCTGAATGCCCTTTATCTTGAACCCTATACGCTTGGCTTCGAAAATCCGGCAAAAGATTATGCCAACATGGCAAAGATCGAAAATGCGATCTGGTCTTTCTCATTTACCTCGAGCGGCATCACACATATCGTCGTCGGTGTCTCTCTGATGGTCCTCGGTCTGTTCTTGAGTGAGTTCTTCAAACGGGAACTGCCCATAGCAGCAAAGCTCATATTTTTGTCGGCCTTACTGTCGGGACTCGGCTTCCTGCTGACCGGTATCTCGGACATACCTGGCACTGCATATGGCGGTATCCTGCGCGAACTGAACCCGGATCAGAATACCGAGATCCTGTTGATGACCACAATGTTCAGAGGCATGGTCAACATCCTTGCCATTGCCGGACTCGGCTGGTTTGCAGGCATGATTGCCTGGAGCGGCGGACAGACCAATACATTTCCCAAGGGCCTGCGGATCTTCGGCTGGATAAATGTCCTGCCGGGTATCGTGACTCTGATCATGCCGGTTTTTGGTTTTGCCTATATCCAGTTACTGCCCCTGTGGATGCTGTGGCTGGGTCTGCAGATCCGAAAACTGGATATCCCCGGTTGAATCAATACAGACACAAAATAACTGTATCGGCGACCACTATTATCTGTCAGGAGACAACATGAGTAATCCAGGAAACCCTTTGCGGCACTCGGCCCTGACTCGCCGAACGGTCATCCGTGGCCTTGGCGCCGCATCACTCGCAGCTGCCACACCACGTTTATTACGTGCACAGAACAAGTCAGATGTGCTTATTATTGGCGCTGGTCTGTCCGGACTTGGCGCAGCCCTGTTACTGCAGGAGGCCGGCATCAATGTGCAGGTTATCGAAGGCCGCAATCGCATCGGCGGCCGTGTTGAATCATTGCGGAATATTCCAGGCAACCCTGAGGCTGGCGGTACAGCATTCGGCCCCGGTTATGCACGGCTCGTTGATGCTGCCAACACACATGGCACAGAACTGATCGACATCACACCGATCACACCATTCTTCTTTGACCGGCAACTTGTCCTCGACAACGAATTCATTTCCAAACAAGACTGGCCGACCCATTCACGCAATCCATTTCCTGAGTCCGCCAAAAATTCCATGCCCTGGATGTATCTGCCTCTCTTGCTCGGAAGTAACAATCCGCTCAAGACATCTGATGCATGGCTGACTCCCAGGCATGCCGACCTGGACGTATCGCTGCACGAGTACCTGCGAAACATGGGTCAAACCGATGAAACCATTGAGGTCGCATACAACACAAGCCCGGCATGGGGTAACTCGGCGCATGACGTGTCGGCACTGATGGCATTGTCGGCCCATTTCTTCTCCGGCATGCAACGCCAGCTGGCTGCCGGGGGCAAGATCATGGGTTACACGGCCCGGGGCGGCAACCAGGCCATTCCAGAAGCCATGGCCGGAGCCTTGAAAAATGAGGTCAGACTAAACCAGCAGGTCATTGGCATCCGGTCAAATTCCGATGGCACCGAGGTGCACTGTGCAAATGGTACTGTCTACCGGGCGGACCGTGTCATTTGCTCGGTACCGTGTTCCGTACTCAAGCGTATCCGTATCGATCCAATGCTCAGGGGCGCACAGGCACTGGCGGTCGAAACGCTCGAATCGCAGCTGATTAACCAGGTGCATATGATTGCTAAAAAACCATTCTGGGAAGCTGATGGCCTGACCCCGAACATGTTCACTAACAGTCTGTGCGGCATGGTTGTGGCCGAGCACAAGGGCAACAGTCCTGCTGATATTACCAGCCTGACGGCCTGGGTTCGTGGCCACAATGCTGCGTGGATGGACCAGGTCGATGAACAGGATGCGATCGCTGCCGTCGTCGCCGATATCGAAAGACTGCGACCGGCTGCCAAGGGCCAACTTGAAGTAGCCGCTTACAAGTCATGGTACCGGGATCCCTTTGCATCCGGTGACTGGGCCGTATGGCAACCGGGGCAGATCACAAAATTTGCCGATCAAGTAGCAATACCCCATGAGCGCATTCATTTCTGTGGTGAACACACAGCCGTGTCAAACCGTGGCATGGAAGGCGCACTGGAATCAGGTGAACGGGTTGCACTTGAAGTACTCAATACGACCTGATTCGGCGGCTTCAGGCACTCCTGCATAGCAACATCAGGGCAACAACCCGGTTCCAGGCTGGACTCGGCACGCATAAATCGGCAAGCTTGCGCCCGCAAACCTGGCCTGCCCACCCACAAACAGATACTACCCGGAACCAGCACCGCTATGAGCACCCTGATCAAACCTTTCCGTGGCCTGCGGCCGACTCCTGAACGGGCCACTGATGTCGCCGCGCCCCCGTACGATGTATTGAACACCGCTGAGGCCCGGGAACGTGCCAAGGGCCGGCCACTTAGTTTCCTGCATATCTCAAAGCCGGAAATCGATCTGCCGGATACAACCGACCCATATGCGCCTGAGGTATATGCGAAAGGTGCCGAGAATCTGGCCAAACTCATCGCCGACGGCGTGCTGATCCGCGATACCGAACCGTGTTACTACGCATATCGGTTGCGTATGGGTAACCACGTGCAAACCGGTCTTGTATGCGCCGGCAGTGTCGTTGACTATGCCACTAACCGAATCCGCAAACATGAGTTCACCCGCCCGCAGAAAGAAGATGATCGTGTTCGTCAAATCACGGCACTGAATGCACAAACCGGCCCGGTGCTGCTGACTTACCGCGCATCGGATGCCGTCAAAACAATCCTGGACACTGTTACCAGCAGTGATCCGCTATATGACTTCGTAGCTGACGACAGCATCGCCCACACAATCTGGCTGATCGATAATCCTGAGCAAATCACACAATTAACTGCATTATTTGATGCAATGGATGCGCTGTACATTGCCGATGGGCATCACCGATCTGCTTCGGCAGAGCGTGTTGCAACTGCGCGCAATGCGGAACAAGACAAGACTGCTTTGGCACCTGACCAGGAAGCCGAGCATAACTATTTCCTTTGTGTTGCATTTCCGCATGATGAAACACAGATCCTCGATTACAACCGGGTGATCAAGGATCTGAACGGGTTAAGTATCGACGAACTGCTTACACAAATTGGAGAATCATTCACCGTGACACCGAGTGATTCAACTGCAAAACCGGAACGCCCGACCCAGTTCGGCATGTATGCTGCCGGACGCTGGTACCAACTCGATATTCACCCGACCCTGATTCCCGCCGATGACCCCGTTGCAAGTCTGGATATTTCTTTATTACAGGACAACCTGCTGGCGCCGTTACTCGGCATCGATGACCCACGTACCGATAACCGTATTGATTTTGTCGGCGGCATCCGTGGACTGGCCGAACTGGAACGCCGTGTCGATAACGGTGAAATGCAAATTGCGTTCGCACTGTACCCAACGCGTATGGAAGCACTGATGGCCGTCGCCGATGCCAACGAGGTCATGCCACCGAAGTCGACATGGTTCGAACCAAAACTGGCGGACGGACTCGTTTCACACCTGATTGATTAATCAGGCAACAGCAGAAGCCCACTCTCAGGACGCGGGCGCGGCATCCTGCCGCGATCGGAGTCAAACATTATTTGCTGCTTCCTTGCGCGCCACAGCCGCACGATTAAAAGACTCAAATTCCGGTAAAACATTCATCTCATACAGCTTGTGCATATACAAAACAGGGGACATCGGACCCTCAGCATAGGCACAAAATCTCCAGCCATCGGGTTTTTTCCTGAACACCGCCATAACCCTGGCATCGCCCCCGGTTGCTTTCATCGGCCCACGTATCTTCATATCATGACGTACCCAGCAGGCACAGATCGCCATATCGGGCGAGAGCTGTTTTACATGGATGTCGCGGTAGCTCATCATGATTGATTCAAGGGCACTCTTGCCCGGATTCGGAACCCAGTAACGTTCAACCGCATCCCAACCAAATTTCCAGTCATCCTGTTCTTCAGCAAGATAGAACGGGTCGGGATCATCCTCATCCCACAACTCCTTGAGCCGTACCAGCTCCTGGGAATTCCAGATGGCCTCATAATCATGAAATAACTGTTCAATTTCCTGTTGCAGGTTCGACATATCAAGGTTCCTCGGGCGGTGGCTCAACTATCTGAACTAGAATATAGTCCAGAATCACAATACGAGTATGCAGATATGATTCTAGGCTTCCATCACGCGGCAATCTCGACACCGAATCTCGACCGCTGCATCAACTTCTATAAAGATATTGTGGGCTGTGAGGAGGCCTGGTCATTCGAATGGCCAACCGGCACACCGGAAGCCGATGAGATGACCGGCCTGAAAAATTCTGCCGCCCGTGCCGTCATGTTGAAACTTGGCGAAACATACCTTGAGGTTTTCGCCTTCAGCTCACCTGCACCGAAGCAACGTATATCGACAAGGCCCGTCTGTGATCATGGCATCACACATATCTGCCTGCTCGTTGAGAACCTGCATAGCGAATACGAGCGAATGAAATCTGCCGGAATGCTGTTCCAGAGTCCGCCGCTGACACAGGACACGGGCTATGTTGTCTATGGGCGGGACCCGGATGGAAATATCATTGAACTGATTGAATTTACTGATATTTGAATAAAATAAAAATTTTACTGAACTGCAAACACCATTAACAAAACAATCAGCCAAGTAAGGGACGATGATCGACCCCCTCGCCTGCAACCTTGACATCCTTGATATTGAACAATGACTTCCAGTCACGCGCAATCAACAGATCCATGAGTTCCGAAGCCTTGCCTTCCTTCTTACGCTCCATCTCTTGCATAATTGTGACAAGCGCCTGATCAACCTCGGAACCGAACAGGTAACGCAGATACTCAGTCGGAACCCGGGGTTCATCGGAGAACCGGCCTGCCGCGTCGAAGGCAGGTGGCAGCACCGGCGGCACATAGAACACATTCGGCTCGGTGCCAAATTCAGGGTGTAAAGGTAAAGCGACCTTCCACTCGTTGACGAGCTTATGTATTGGCCCGTCCTGATCTTCCAGATAGCCGACAAAACGCAACCGACCCGGACACTGGCGCGCACAGGCCGGTGCCACGCCCTGCTCGACACGCGGAAAACAGAAAATGCATTTCTGTGATTTATTTATGATGTGATTGAAGTAGACCTTGTCATAAGGACAGGCCTGATTGCAGAGACGTGTACCCTGACATTTGTCCTGGTCGACAAGCACAATACCGTCTTCCTCACGTTTATAGATCGCGCGGACCGGGCAGGCTTCAAGACAGGCCGGCTTGGTACAGTGATTACACAATCGCGGCAGATAGAAATGATAGTTATTCGGATAGTCGCCCGAACTCGTATCTTCATCCCAGTTCGCACCGTATGTCATCGGCTCTTTCTGCACCAATCTGTCTTCAGTGCCCTGGAAATAGACTTCATCGTGGTTCAACGGTTGCTCGCCACCGAAATCCTCGTCCGGATGCAGGCCGCCAAACAACAATTTGTCATCCTTCCAGCCGGATTTCTTGCCCTTTTCTTCCCATTCCTTTGGATAACCCCGACCCGGTTTTGTTTCGACATTATTCCACAGCATTTGCTCCTGACCTTTCTCATCGGTCCAGAGCGATTTACATGCCGCCGTGCACGTCTGGCAACCGATACACTTATTCAGATCGATAACCATAGAGACCTGCATACCCATATTTCCTACTC
This sequence comes from Chromatiales bacterium, assembly GCA_002688175.1. GTDB lineage: Bacteria > Pseudomonadota > Gammaproteobacteria > Steroidobacterales > SMWD01. Next base: position 54,184 of record NZCC01000053.1, on the reverse strand, counting down.
CTGCAACTTCTAATAAGTTGTCGCGTAATATTATTAAGCGGCAATTACTTTTTCAAATTCAACCGTAAAATCATGATAGGTTTGATTCGGCACCTTATCAGGTACCGCATGATGAATCTGTCCATAGCCACCGGCAATACTTGTTGGCTTGATCAGGCCTGCTGTCGGAATGACAGAGCTGAAATTCTCCCGACCCTCAAACAACATTGGATCCCAGCCGTGATACATAAATAATGTTTTTGGTTGCAACGCCGAACTGACATGTGCCTGCACGATGAAAGAACCAAATGAATTAAATACACGGATCATGTCACCATCCTCAACGCCACGTGAGGCGGCATCATCCGGATTAACGTAAACATCCGGTTGACCGCGCTGCAAAGACAGCAACAGCGGATCTTCACGAAACATACTGTGGATACCGTGCCGTGCATGACCCATGACCATGCGCAGTTCGTAACCCTTGATGCTGACCGGCGCTTTATAAGTCGGCAAGGCCTCACCTTCCTGCAGGAACCACTCGTGATCAATATAAAACTGCTGTCGACCCGTCATCGTATCGTACGGCTTCTTCTCCCTGACCTTCTCAAGGATGTAATAGTTGTAGTTAGAATTTTTTCCGAACTGCACATCATCTGAATCATCCGAACGAATCATTCCCTTGCTCTGCAGATTCTCATAGTTTTTGACCTGCGAGATACCGAAGGAGTTGGCAACAATATAATCGACCGCATCGCGAGTTCGTTCGATCGTCTTTGTGGTGCCGTCATCCTGAACGAGTGTCGTGTACATCTCGTGGAACTTTGTGTAGTCCCACTCAACCGGCTGCCCGAATGCAACGCCCTTGACGGGTGCAATGCCCCGTGCCTTGGCACGTTCGCTGATAGCCCTGGACAGGCGAATAAATATCGACAGGTCATCCATCGATTCACCGAGCGGTTTAACGGCCTCACTAATAACCTGCACATAGGGCGTGCGGCCTTCCATCGTGAAATCTTCACGCTCGTAATGATCGGCAACCGGCAATACATAATCGGCATACATGGCCGTGGCACTCATGTGCGGTGTCATGCTAACGATAGAATCGAGTTTCTCAAAAACCTCTTTACGCCAGCCATTCTTGCCGGTAGCGCGCCAGTTACCCGGATTGTGGCCCGCCATGATGGCCATCTTCCAGGGGGTCTTGGAAAAATCCGGTATCCAGCGTTTATCCAGGGCCTCCGTGTGATACTTCGCAATGTGGTCAGCGACCTGATCACCGTAGACCTCACGGTTCATCTTCTCGCCATCGTTGTATACGTAATCCCACAACGAAATTGCCGCCACATTCAACCGCGGCCCAAGTCCGTTGAAAGCAAATTTCATCAGGCCATCGCCGTTCGCCAACTGCGTCGTCTGAATGCCGCCGCCGGCACGACCGGTGTTGCCGGTCAGGGCACACATCAACAACCAGGCCCGGACCAACTGGTCGCCGTGCACCCACTTGTTGGCACGATAACCCGCAAAAATCATTCCGGGTTTAGCGGTCGCAAAGGTCCGGGCAACTTCCCTGATAACATCCGGGTGTATGCCGGTTATTTGCTGCACTCGTTCCGGTGTATAACCCTCGACGTGCTGCCTGGTCAGTTCGTACACCGTGGTGACTTCGACCGGGCCGTTCACCGTATCGACCGTCCAGTTACCCTGCAAGGCAGGCTTGAGCGCACCGAGTTCCAGTGAATTGCCGTTGTCCGGCGGTGGACCCATCCACGCAGGAGCGCCGCGGCCGGTCGCCGGTACCGGTGTTAGCGTGTCTTTATTCTCATCCCAGTAGTAAAACGATGTGTCACCACCCGGCTGTCCGTCGATATCGGCCTTGCGCAGGAAGCGATGATTGTCGGTGCGCACAAGAAAAGGCAGGTCCGTCTGCTCACGAACATAATCCCACTCAATCGCGCCATCGTTCATGATGACCTGCACCATGGCCAAAGCCAGCGCCGCATCACTGCCCGGCTTCGGATTCAGCCACTTCGACGAATGCATGGCCGATGCATTGAAGTCCGGCGTGATCGTAACGACCTCGGTGCCGTTATAGCGAGCTTCCCAGAAAAAATGTGCGTCCGGAATACGGGTTGCAGCCGGATTGCAAACCCAGACCAGGCAGACCTTGGACTTGAACACGGCAGCCATATTGTCGCCAGGTAATGCATAACCGGTCGTCTGGTAAGCCCCGACCGGAAGATCACCGACACCAGCAAAGGTTTCCGGTACGACGATACCGGTCTGGTTTGCGAAGCGAAACAGTGACCCGAACGAAGCACGCTTCAGGATCAGCGCGGTACCCATCGCCAGCGTAATAGAATCCGGGCCATGTTCGACGGCATTATCAATAAATTTGTCGGCAATCTCGTTCGCGGCCCGACCCCAGGAAATACGTTCCCATTGACCCGCACCGCGCTCCCCAACCCGCTTCATCGGATACAGCACACGCTGCTTGCCATACATATACTTCGCCGCACGATTACCTTTCTGACAGCCGCGCGGCCCGTAATCCGGAGTGCCCTCACCGGAACGACCGTATTCACCCTGCTGTTCTTCACGCCAGACAATGCTGTCCTTGACGTAAATATTAAAAGCACAATGGCCGGTGCAGTTGATGCCGCGGCTACCATGTACCACCTTGTCCCAGGTCCACTTCTCGCGCATCAGGTCTTCCCATGCGCCGTAAGCCTGCCCGGGGTCATCCTGTGCCGATGCTGTCTGGATACCAAACTTCAGCGACAACGTTGCCGCGAGCGCCCCGCTGCCCGAAAGAAATTGACGCCTGTCAGCAATCATCTGGCCCATCAAATGTCTCCGTCTGTCGTGAAAGCCGGCCATCGCCGGATCAACATACGCCTCAAGTCAGTAAGCCTAGCAAAAAAGGCCGCCCTATTGCTGACCCATCACAGCAGCCCGGCTTTGATCAGTCTCTCGATGTTCTCTTCCTGACGGCGCCGGAAAATATCCCGATCAGGCGGCTCAACGACCTCACCCTCCTCGAGCAGGAAGTTGGCACGGTGAAAATCTGCCTGGGCATAGCTTTCAGCAAACAATCCATAGGCCTGACGGGACAGGATATTCGCCATCCCAAGCCGCCGCCGGGTCCGCCGCAGACCCTCGATATCCAGCACGGCGTTGGCTGACATGCTCTCGCCACCCTGCCCGGCCTCAGCCAGGATCTTGCCGTGCATATCGACAATTTTTGACATTGCGCTGCAGGTGTAGGCCGGGATCGGAATATTGTCGATGCTGGCCGAGTTTGCCGAAACGACATACGCCATGTTCTCAACCGCCCGCGCGCGACGGGCGATTTCCTTGACCGTCGGCTGCGGGCTACCGGGCTCGCTGGTTGGGTGAATAATGACCTCGGCCCCACGCATGACGTGCATGCGAGAGTACTCCGGGTACAGAATTTCTTCAGATGCAATAGTCGCCAGATTACCGATCTCGGTCCTCGCGACCGGAAACACGCCATCAAGGCCGTAGAGATCCAGATACTTGTCCCAGACATCATGCGGTGTCGATTCAAAAGTCGACGTCAGCCGCCTGTAGCGCAGGATCACATCCCCAGAGGGTCCGATAATGAAACTGACCTGAAAATACAGTTGCGGAAAATTCGGGTCGACCTCGTAGACATTGCCCGCCAGGAATACATTGTTATCCTGTGCGATCTTGCCCAGTGCCTCGTATTCAGGGCCGTCATAAGCAAAACAGGCCTTTTCGCGCCACTCAGCCGGTGATTCCTTCATGGGAAACCCCGTCACAGCATACTCAGGCAACGTCACCAGACGGCACGGCACCCCATAGAAGAAATGCATAAAATTGACGACGGTGTTCGTATAACCGCCAATTTTCTCAATGGTACCGGCGATACGCTCGCGCGCCTCACCGATATCTGAAATCAGGTTGACTCCATTGCAGGCCAACTGCAACGCACAGGCGATGTACTCGGGCACCGCCTCTTTTTGATCCGACATTACTACTTACCCCTGTATCCTTTTTACTGCCATACCAGATTGCTGGGCTTTAATTGACAACTCAACATCATCACTGCAAGTATTATGAAGCCTGACTCGATTTAGCATCACGCAACCAGTCAGGTCGTCCACGTGTCAGCCAGTACCGACGAGACGCGCCCGCCGGATAGACTGTAAAATACCTTAGAGCACTGCCTTTCTACGAACAAAGACAAACACTGCAAAACCGGAGCAATAAATAATAAAGATGACCAAGCCCAAGGAAACGAGACCCGCATGGAGTCGCCGGAACATGGAACCGACCCTTAATGGAACCGGATTCATGTTTAAAGTACTGGATGAGTATGCTGAAGACTTTATTCAATTTGCCGGCCAGACTGATGGTGAAGTACTTGAGATAGGCTGTGCTTTCGGCATCACAACGATTGCCGCTCTGGAAGCCGGTGGACATGTGACTGCCTGCGATCTCGACCCTCGACACCTGCAGATACTGACTGAAAATACCCCTCAAGCTTTACGCTCACACCTGACTTGTATTACCGGCCGGTTGCCTGACATTGATCTGCCCGAAAAATCCTACGATGCCATCTTGTGTTCACGCGTACTGCATTTTCTCGATGGATCTGCGATTGATGCCTCCGTTCGCAACATGTTCAGGTGGCTCAAGCCCGGTGGGCGTTTATATCTAGTCGCCGATACCCCCTATGGCATTTGGCGCAAACTGATTCCAATTTTTGAAGCCCGGCGAGCCCGGTCTGATCGGTGGCCGGGATTGATGATTGGACTGGAAAATTACCTGCCGTTTGCGCCAAAGGATCGTGCCATAGACGCACCACCCTTCATGAACCTGCTCGATCCCGAACTGCTTGCACGCATCTGCACCGATGCCGGGCTCGAAGTGGAACATGCAGGTTTTATCGATCGCAGTGATTTCAGTGGCCTTGGTCGCATGGACGGACGCGAGAATGCCGGGCTCAGAGCCATCAGGGCAAGTTAGCCGTCAGCGACGGCACTGTGGAGCGACTACAGGTACCGTCACAAACCAAGCGGTGTAAATATGTCACGTTTTAAAAAACGGCTGGAGATAAATCGCCACGCTATCTTCGGCCTGGTCAGCCAACGTACGGCAGCGCCATTCCTGTCCGCAGCCAGAATACCCTCAACAAGAAACGGCGTAACCGTCTCGACCGTATCGGCCAGGGTATTCATAATTTTTTTAACTTGCTCCCAGCCTTCACCGCGCTGATCAGGAGGTGGCACGAGCATGTCAGTCACAACGATACCCGGACTCAGGTAGCACATCTTGACTGGCGTACCTGCTAGTTCTTCTGCAACCGACTTGGTGAAATAGCGTAGCGCACATTTTGTGGCCCCATAGACACTCACACCCCGGCGAGTCATCCCATTACTGCCAAAGCCCTCCATATTCCAGATCATGCCGCCACCCTGCTGGTACAGTTTCGGAATGACAACCCGATTACAGTGCAGTAATCCCACAATGTTAGTTTTTACCGTCTGCATATAGTCGTCTTTCGGCAGGGCGAAAAAAGGTACTTTCATGCCATCACGTCCTGCATTGTTGATCCAGATATCAACCTGGCTGAAGCCGCTTTCTGCCGCATCCCACAGTGCCTCTACCTGGTCAAATTCAGCTACGTCACACGGCTGGCCAAGTACGGTACAGTCCGGAAATTCATTACCCAGATCGGTGACAGCAAGTGCCACGGCTTCAGTTCGGCGACTCGAGATCATGATGTTGTGACCGCGCTTGAGGAATTCTCGCGCCATCCCGTAGCCAATACCCTTGGTACTTCCCGTAATGACAATATTCATAAATCCGCATCCGGTTCTTATACAATAACCGTATTAAATGACCAGGTTGCGCACGGCGCAACCAGAAAGACGAATCCTATCCATCCTGAAACCAGCTTATGAACAAATTCAGGCATCTGCCAGCTATCACACTATTAATGTTACTGAGCAGCACGGCTTTCGCTGCCGATAGCCAATGGCCCACGTACTCGGGCAATAGCGGGGGACAGCAATACTCGGATCTCGATCAGATCAACGCTGATAACGTCGGGCAACTCGAGATTGCCTGGCAATACCGGACCGGTGAATTGGTGCGACGTTCAGATTTTCAGAATGCTACCGCCAGAACCCAAGTCAATCCCATTCTGCTACCGGAGGCTGCCGGCGGACACCTGATGACCTGCACGCCCTTCAATCGCATCATCGCTCTCGACCCGATGAATGGAACAGAACGCTGGGTCTATGACCCGGCCATTCGCATTGGAGGTTATGGGTCAGAAGCCGACCCGGAAGGCTTAGAAAGCCCGCCATTTGTAAATTGCCGTGGCGTAGCCTACTGGAAAGATGAATCACTAGACGAATCAGCCGCATGTCGTCACCGAATCCTGACGGCAACGAATGACCTGCGCCTGATTGCGATCGATGCTCGCTCCGGTAAACCGTGCAAGGACTTCGGCCGTGACGGTAGCGTCAACATCGAACCGGACGTATTGAACGCAACTCCGCCTGCCGCTATCGGCGAGGTCCGGTTCGCCAACCCCCCTTCTATTATCAATGACATTGCCATCATTGGTTCAAGCGTGCGTGACAATCACCGTTATAACGCACCGAGCGGTGTCATTCGTGCGTTTGACCTCCGCACAGGCGCCCCTCGCTGGAGCTTCGACCCGGTGCCACGAGACCTTGCTGACCCCATGCATGACGAATGGCTTGATAATTCTGCAGGCCATACCGGCGGTGCCAACGCCTGGGGGCCGATTAGCGTTGACGAACAACGCGACCTGGTATTTCTGCCAACGTCAGGCCCGTCTCCCGATTTCTATGGCGGCACCCGGCCTGGCGACAACCGCTATGCCGATTCAATCGTTGCCTTACGTGGCTCAACCGGGAAGGTCGTCTGGCATTTTCAGACCATTCATCACGATGTCTGGGACTATGACAACGCGGCCCAGCCCACGTTTATTGATTTAGAAAAAGAGGGCGAACCCTTTCCGGCTGTTATCCAGGCGACGAAAACAGGCATGTTGTATATATTCCATCGCGAAACAGGTGAGCCATTTTTCCCCATTGAAGAGCGCCCGGTGCCGCAGGATGGCGTCCCCGGTGAACACCTGTCACCGACTCAACCGTTTCCGGTCCGACCGCCGCCACTGGTACCTCATGACTTTGGTCCCGATGATTTCTGGGGCATCACTTTTTTTGACAAGGCACAATGCAAGAAGAAATATGCCGGCGCCCGATTCGGTCCGATTTTCACCCCACCATCTATCGAAGGTACCATCATCGTCCCGGCCACGGCCGGCGGCATAAACTGGGGCGGTGTTGCCGTAGAACCGAAAGGCAAAATCCTGATTGCCAAGACGATGCGCATGGCTCATTTCGCGCAGTTGATTCCACTCGACAAACTCAATGAAGTCAGCGCATCGAGTGCCGAAAATATGATGGGCGCACCGGCGGCATTAATCGGTACGCCCTATGCCCTGAAACAGGGACCATTCGTCTCACCCATGTTCACACCATGCATCACCCCACCGTGGTCCGCTCTCGTCGCGGTCGACCTCACCGCCGGCGAGATCCTGTGGCGAAGCACCTTGGGAACACTCGATAAACTGGTGCCGGTACCACTCCCACTGAAGTGGGGCACCGCCTCCTTAGGCGGCCCGATCATTACTGCAGGCGGACTGGTCTTCATCGGCGCAACACAGGACGAACGGATTCGTGCCTTCGATATCGTCAGCGGCGAGGAACTTTGGGCATTTGAGCTACCCACCGGCGCATTTGCGATGCCGATGACCTACGCCATCGATGGCCGGCAATTTATCGTCATTGCTTCCGGCGGACACCCGTTCATTTACCCGTTCCCCGGTGACTATGTAACTGCCTTCGCGCTACCCACAAACAACTAACTGCCCTGTGACAATACCCCATACCCGGGGCTGGCAAAAAAAATGGTCACACCCCGCCGGTGACCGTGCGGTTGACGGTCTCACGTGAGAGCATCCCCCGCGATTCACTGAGATATCTATGACCGAGACAAACAAAGCGTATAACTACGGCAAATTTATGCTGGCCGGCGGTGTCGTTATTTTTGCGATCGGCCAGTCGCTATTGTTCATTATTGTTGCCCCGATGGCCCGGTCTGTCGGACTGACAGAGTGGCAGTTTGGGATCACATTTTCGCTGGCAAATATTTCGCTGATCTTCGCGGCACCGTTTTGGGGCCGGAAAAGTGATTCAATTGGTCGTAAACCAGTTTTCATCACTGGCCTGTTTGGCAGCGGTATCGGCACGTTAATGATGGCCTATTCACTTAAGTTGGGCCTGCAGGGTGCAGTCACAACATCAGGCCTGATCGTGATGATCTTCATATCGCGGATGATCTACGGCCTGACGGCATCATCAATTTACCCATCGGCTGCAGCTTATATCGCTGACGTCACGGACTGGCAGAATCGGGCCAAGGGTATGGCGCTGATCGGAAGCGCGAACAGCATAGGTTCGATCCTGGGTCCGGCGATCGGCGGCGGCCTCGCATTTATGGGCGCACTGTTCCCGATGTATGCGGCAGCAGCCGTCTCGTTTGCGGGTGGACTGGCCGCGATTATCTGGCTAGTCGAACCCGAACAACACCGTGAACGTAAACTACAAAAAGACCGGCCGAAGTCGACACTGAAATTTACTGACCCACTGTTACGCCCATACATGATCATTTGGGCGTCCTTTTTCGTTATTTTTATCTCACTGAATTTTGTGACCTCTTTCTATATACAAGACCGCTTCGGCATCACGGATATGGCAGAAGTCATGCGCTTTGCCGGCATGATGTTAGCCTGCATGGCAGTAGTGATCACCCTTGTACAGGGCGTTTTGTTTCAGATCATCCGAATCTCTCCACAAATTCTGCTGCGTCTGTGCGGGCCAACTTTTTCTGTAGGCCTGTTCACGATGGCCTTAGCACCATCTATGCCGTTCCTGGCCGCCGGCTTCGCAATTCTGGGTATCTCTTTCGCCTGTGCGACGCCGGGCATCAATGGCAGTGCGAGCCTGACTGTCGAACCACACGAACAGGGCACGGCGGCTGGTTACCTGGCAGCGGCCAACACGGCAGGAGCAATCCTGGGTCCGATTGTCGGCACAAGCCTTTACAAGTTACAGCCAAATGCACCTATGCTGCTCGGTGGCGTTCTGATGGCGATTATCAGCATATATGCTTTTACGATTCCGCCACCCCAGCAACGAGACAAGCGCAAGAAGATATAATCATGAAAATAGATCAGCCCGGCCCCTGATGCTGAGCTCCGATTCATTTCAATATGAGGATTTGACATGAACCGCCGCCAACTCATCAAACAAGCCACTGGTGTCGCCCTCAGCCTTAACTGGAACCCGCTAAAGGCAAGGGCCGTGAAAGTTATTAGCAAAACCATTCCTGGCACCAGCGAAACTCTCCCGGTGATCGGCCTTGGTACCAACCGTTATTCAATTGGTGATGCCGAGCATCAGGCATGCCTGAAACAAGCACTCAGAACTTTCCATGAACACGGCGGTACATTGATCGATACCGCACCAATATACCGCAGTTCTGAAACTATCCTTGGTCAGCTGATCAAAACTCTCGGCATTCGCGATCAACTTTTCGTCGCGACCAAGTCCGACCGCGCAGCTGACGATAGCGGGCCGGAGCGACTGGCAAACTCATTCACACAACTGCAAACCGAACAGCTTGACCTGGTGCAGTCACACAATCTGCGCGGCGTAGACACCATGTTACCGGTACTACGCGAACAGCAGATCGCCGGACGCATTCGTTATGTCGGCATTACCACCTCACGCGGCAATCAATTCACTGAATTTCTTGATGTGATGAATAAATACCCGCTGGATTTCATCCAGGTGAACTACAGTCTGGTTGACCGCGAAGCCGCCGAGCGCATCCTGCCATTGGCAGTTGATAAGGGCATCGCGGTACTGGCAAACCTGCCACTGGGCCGTGGCGCACTGTTCAAGAAGGTCGGTGATCGGCCTCTGCCCGATTGGGCTATTGAATTTGACTGCACCAGCTGGGCACAGTTTTTCCTGAAATACGTGATTTCCCACCCCGCCGTTAACTGTGCAATCCCGGGCATGACCCAAAGCCGGCACGTAGTCGATAATCTTGGCGCGGCACTGGGCCGGCTACCGGATGCAGCCGAGCGCAGACGTCAGGAACAATACCTTGACGGATTGTGATCCAGATCCTGTTTTACGCACTCAGCTGACCACTGGTACCCATAAATCGATAAATACGGTTGCTAAGCCCATGTCGGACAAGACATACTCCCGGACTGGCCCAACAACATCTAGGAGGTGATCCCATGTCTAGTGAGAGTCTAAAGGTATCCCAACAATCCTCGCAACCTGGCTCGGCAATAGATCCATATCCTTTTTTGCCTGCCTGGACGATCGGATCGAGAGACTGATCCTGAAGTTGGGCTTACCCGATCTCACGAAGGCCCGCGCAAGCGGGCCTTCTTTTATGCGGGTCATCCTGGTACAGGGCACCTGAACACACACTCAAAAACTACTCAGCATCAACACGCTCTGGATTCGTTCCTGCAATATAACCGACGCCCCACCGCACTGGCGTAGTCTTTACCACCGAGTTACGATTTTCAGCACTTAGACAACAATAGTCTTAGCACATCCACGATTTATTGCTGCCGACCTTGCACAGGCATTGAAGTCATCTCAAAAAATCACTAATGGGCAAACACAGGACAAAAAAAAGCCCGGTGGGGGAAACCGGGCTTTCATTATTATTGCTTGGAGGTTAGCAAATCTTTTAAAACCGCGACGCAATCTTGTTAGTATTCAGAAACAGGCAACACATACTTAGGGGTGATGACGCAAGTCTTGCCGGTTCAGCTGATAAGTCGTATTTCAATCGATGTAAGAAGTATAGCGAGACACACATAACCAACCGATTTCCGTAACATTAATTCTTTGTAATGTTGCCAGATTGGCATTAATACCTTCTAATACATAAACTTAGATTGAAACATTAACCAGGCCATGCAGCTCAGCTGCCGATATTTAACATAATCATTCATATCGGTCTTGCGTCTGCTAGGCTACCAGCCGGATCGACTAGCAGATTACCCCATGCGAATCCTATTAATTGAAGATGACCGCAGTGTCGCCGACTTCATCGTCCGAGGCTTCAAGGAGGCCGGGCATACTATCGACCACGCGGATAACGGTAAAGATGGACTGTTCATGGCCACAACCGAATCCTACGATGTGTTGATCGTCGATCGAATGCTGCCAGGCGTTGACGGCCTGTCGATCACGCGCACGCTACGCGCCTCCGACGACAATACACCGGTCCTGATTCTCAGCGCCCTTGGCCAGGTTGATGACCGGGTCAAGGGACTGCAAGCAGGCGCCGACGATTATCTAGTCAAACCGTTTGCATTCAGCGAACTGGAAGCTCGTATCACAGCTCTATCCCGCCGATCGATGGGACAAACAACAACCGAAACAGAGCTGAGCATCGCAGACCTGCACATGGACCTGCTTTCCAGAGAAGTCCGCCGTGATGATCAGGTAATCACGTTGCAGCCACGTGACTTTCAATTGCTCGAGTATCTTCTAAGGCATAAGGGGCAGGTCGTCACGCGAACGATGTTGTTGGAAAATGTCTGGGACTATCATTTCGATCCGCAAACCAATGTCATCGATGTACATATCAGCCGCCTGCGGGCAAAAATTGATAAAGATTTTGCAATGCCGTTAATCCACACGGTACGTGGCGCAGGATATAAAATTGATACGACTGGCTGATCAGCTACGCACAACCACGTTCCTGTTGACACTCAGGTACATGGTATTGTTTTTCTTATCCGTAACAGTCCTGTTTATTTTCATAAGCTGGTCCACGACAGACTACGTTGAACAGGAAACCAAGGCCGCGATCCAGACGGATATTGCCGGACTCAACGAACAATATAGACAACGCGGCCCACAGGGATTGGCTCGCATCATCGCCATGCGCATCAGCGCCAATCCTGACGGTGATGCGATTTATTTGCTGGCTGATGCCAATCTCACCTCAATGGTAGGAAGTGCCAGCAAGTGGCCCACACTAATCGCAGATGTCGATGGCTGGGTTACGTTCGAGTACTCTGAAACGACCGGTGAAAGCATTATGGTTCGAGCGAGGGTCTTGGCGCCGGAACCAGATCTGCGCCTGCTCGTCGGCCGGAAAGTACGAGTGCTGACACAACTGACACGGCTGTTCGATAGAACCTTATTCTGGGGGCTGGCCATCACACTGGCCCTGGCGCTGACCGGTGGTCTCATGATGAGCAACAACGTATTGCGCCGCGTCGGACAATTCAACTCAACCGGCAAACGCATCACGGATGGTGACCTCACGCAACGGATCATCACAACCGGCAGTGGCGATGAGTTTGATGAACTGGCGAATAACCTGAATGCGATGATGGATCAGATCGAATCGCTGATGAGCAACATTCAGCATATTTCTGACAACATTGCCCATGACCTGCGTACGCCACTCACGCGCCTGCGAAACCGACTTGAGGATCTTCGTCAGATTGCGGACTCCGGCGAAATTGAGGAAATCGACAACTGTATTGAAGATGCAGATGGCCTGCTGGCAACATTCGCCTCGTTACTTAGCATTGCACGTATCGAATCCGGAACTTATGAAACGGCATTGAATCCGATTAATCTGAGTCAATGTGTTCGCGATGGCTATGAGTTGTACAAAGCACTAGCAGATGAGAAATCCATCAGTCTGAGTTGCGATGCACCCGGTATGATCGAAGTGCGCGGTGACCGGAATCTTCTGTTCCAGGCCATTACCAATCTGCTCGACAATGCGATCAAATACACCCCGACCGGCGGTAAAGTATCTATCAGTCTGCGGTGCAACCCAAACCACACAATACTATCGGTAATGGATTCAGGGTCAGGCATCCCTGAAAACAAATACGAACAGGTATTGCAACGCTTTTTTCGACTGGATGAAAGTCGCTCAAAACCGGGTGCCGGTCTCGGGCTCAGCCTCGTACAGGCCATCATACAACGACACGGCGCACGTCTTGAGCTTGAGGACAACGAACCCGGATTACTTGTCAAACTGATCTTTCCGCTGAGCGAAGACCCGAGTGCGTCGGCCTTACCCTGATCAAGCAACAGCCGGCTCACATGACGATCAAAATAGCCATTCAGTCAAGAAAAATCCCGACAGTCATATATGCCGGCTGGCGATTGCCTGACTGGTCCGAACTTCGACGATGCATACGACCTCAATTGCGGTTACGATAAGAACAAATGGCGGAGTCGTCCGGCCTGTCAGCAACATCGGTGAAATTTAACTGCTCGAATGAAATTCCGCTCTATTATTTTTTCTGTCTCCCTGGTACTGGCAGCGTGCGCAAGCCCTGAAAAGGACTGGAACCTTGCTACTCGTGATGACAGCCAGAATGCCTATCTTGAATTCCTGGCCAAGCATCCAAATAGTGAATTTGTTGCGCAAGCACGCATTCGAATCGATGAACTAAAAGTTATTCGCGCATGGGAGCGAGCCGAGTTCAAGAAATCACTCACAGCCTACCAGGTATTCATTGACAAGTATGCCGACAGTGAATATGTCGCCACCGCTCGGGAACGGGTATATGTAATTCAGCGTGACGACCACTGGGAAGAAATCCTCAAAGACAGCAACAAGGCAGCGGTCGAGGTATTCGTTAAAACATACCCTGACGCACCGCAAACACCTGAAGCCCAGTTGATACTGACGGCAACCATCGAGGCTGAAGAAGCGGCCAAACCAAAAGAACGACCTGGCAATTTCCGACTACAACTTGCGGCTTTCCGGACAGTTGCTGCTGCAGAACAGGAATTACGGCGACTCGTAGCGATGGCGCCCGAAGCCCTGCTCGGTCCCGTGCTAATCGAGGCTCCGAGTCCGGATAGTGAGCGCAGCATGTTTCGACTCAAGAGCGTGCCGATGACCGGCATGGAAGCCCGTGATGCATGCGCAGCACTGAAGAAGCTCCGACAGAATTGCCTTATCGTCAACCGCTGACCAACCGCCCAATAGATTCTTGTGTCCGCTCTGGTGTTATGGATCCGGTCAGCGCCCCAACCCTTGCAAGTGCGGCTGAACTGATTAGGCTATGCTGCAATTGATCTTTATGGATACCTGACGTGAAAATAAACAGGGATATTGCAGATCTGCGACGCGAATACAGCATTAAGCCGCTACATAGAACAGATCTCAATCCAAATCCGTTTGTACAGTTTGACACCTGGTTCAACGAAGCTTTGCTGGCCGAGGCCATGGATGCAAATGCGATGAGCATCGCGACGGTTGCACCGGGCGGCCAGCCATCCATCCGCACGGTACTTCTAAAGTATTACGATGAAGAGGGCTTTGTGTTCTACACGAATCTCGATAGCCGGAAAGCGAATGAAATCAGCCGGAACGAAAACGTCGCACTGCTGTTCTACTGGCATGAACTACATCGCCAGATCAAGATCCAGGGTAAAGCCGAACGTATCAGTACAGCTGACAACATACGATATTTCATGCGCCGCCCGCGCGACAGCCAGATCGGCGCCTGGGTGTCACGACAAAGCAGCATCATTTCTTCACGTTCAGTATTGGAAAACAAGTTTACCGAGGTGAAACTGAAGTTCGCCAAAGGCGAAATCCCATTACCCTCTTTCTGGGGCGGCTATCGCGTCATTCCCGACAGCATCGAGTTCTGGCAAGGCCGAGAAAACCGCCTGCATGACCGATTTATGTTCACGGCCGGAAAATCCGGTTGGGATCTGGCCCGCCTCGCGCCCTGACCACTCACAGGTTGTGGCAATAAATACTAACCAGGCACAATACTATTAACAGGAAACTGACATGCGCAATTTAATTAACGGTCTGCTGCTACTGTTCCTCTCCGCCCTGTCCGGAACCGTAAATGCAGGCCTCGAAGCCGACAAACCCACCGTGCTGATTACTGGGGCAAATCGTGGTATTGGCCTCGAGTTTGTACGGCAATATTCCATTTTAGACTGGAACATCATTGCTACAGCGCGCAATCCGAAGAAAGCCAAGGCGCTTAAAGCCCTGGCCAGCGAAGATTCAAATATCATTATCGAGCAACTCGATGTTACGGACCACACGAGGATCGATTGGCTGGCAGACATTTATGCCGATCAAGCGATCGACGTTTTACTCAGCAATGCCGGCCTGACACCAAAATATGTCTCGGCCTTTAAGCGAGTTAAGGGTATCGATTTTAACATGGCGACAAAAAGTTTCGAGGTCAATGCATCTGGACCACTGAAACTTAGCCAGGCTTTCATGAAACATGTCGCAGCATCGCAACAAAAGAAAATTATTATTATTTCAAGTAAGGCAGCTTCATTTGAACTGGGCCCAAAAATGCCGATGATGTATAGCTATCGCGCAAGTAAAGCCGCCTTGAATATGTTCATGTATACGCTTTCTTTCGAGGCACCAAAACAGGGCATCACACTCACCCTGATATCACCCGGCACGGTCAACACGATGAAACCCGGCGGAATAAAAATCCCCAATGCAATTGAACCTCCCGAAAGTGTTGCAAAAATGATCGCGCTCATCGACAGACTGACGGCTGAAGACAACGGACGATTCCTGAGCTTTGCAGACGGTTCAGATATCGGCTGGTAATAATTCTTATATTATATTTATATTACAACAGGTTACATGCATTTTGATGACTGCCCCTGTAACCGCCGCGGGGCCGACTCAAGCCACTCTGTGAACGCTTGCATATTTCTCCCGGGACCGTATCTTAGTCAGGGTCTAAAGGCATTTGTGTTCGGCTCTACAGGATGAGACTTTGCCTTTATCTCGTAACTTGCCAGAGCACAAATGGCCCGATGTCGTTCGTACTACATGAAGATATGTACGCCAGCAGAACGCTGCCGATACCTGCAACTGCAACTGATCATGTGGGCGAACCACGGTAAGTAAAGAGGAAACATGATCATGGCGACTGGTACCGTCAAATGGTTTAACGAGTCCAAGGGTTACGGCTTTATCGTGCCGGCTGAGGGGGGCGATGATATTTTCGTCCACTGCTCAGCGATTGAAGGTGGAGCCGACAACAAATTGCTCGAAGGACAGACCGTCAGCTACGAAGTTGAGACAGGTCCGAAAGGACAGCAAGCCTCAAAAGTCAGCGTTGACAGTTAGTGAACCTCAAGCTCCTGCATCCCGAAGCCGGAGCGCTTCGAAACCGGTATTGACTACCCGGGCAAAGCACTAACAGCACACCTGCAACAGTGTATCGCCCTGACCAGAACCGCTACAGATAGCGGCTGCTTATGTGTTCGCCTGTTTTGCAGGCCTTTCCGGTAACTATGCCATTTAATGAAAGCCGCATCCCGCTAACATGGCAGCTCGACTGAGCATAAATTTGCAGGCATCCGGAGTAACACAGTTCACGGAAAACAATTCTCAAATAGCCTAGGCTACCTGTAATTGCAGCCAACCGGCAGAGCCCGTTCAATATCGGGGATTCAGATCACGATACGCCGGACAATTGTTATGGCCAAAGGAAATTATATCCGTTCACTGCGCCAACTGATTCTGTTGACGCTACTGCTGATCATCGCCGGCGGCAGTTACCTGAGTCGTGCCCGCTCAACAAGCTGGGAAGAACCTCTATGGGTCACGCTCTACCCTATTTCTGCGGATGAACAATCCGCGACGAAAAACTATATTGATAAACTCACAACGAAACATTTCATCGCCATTGAACAATTCATGGAGCAGGAAACCCACCGCTACGGCGTCGCAATCGACCGACCAATACGTATTGATATCGGCTTGCCGATTGCCGAACAGCCACCGGCACCACCTGAAAGCCGTAACCCGATATCTGTCGCACTGTGGAGCATTCAATTACGCTGGTGGGCACACCAGGCAACAAAAAATCAACCGGGTGCCACACCGGACATTCGTCTGTTCATTGTCTGTCATGACCCGAAAATACGCCCCAGGGTGCCACATTCACTCGGCATGCAAAAAGGTATGCTGGGAGTCGTACACGTATTCGCCGATCGCAAAATGCAGAAAAAGAATAATTTTGTTATCGCACATGAAATGCTGCATACACTTGGAGCAACAGACAAGTACGCCCTCGATAACAACCTGCCACTGTTTCCCGTTGGTTATGCGGAACCCGAAAATGCGCCACGACACCCGCAGCAATTTGCTGAAATCATGGGCGGGAGAATCCCACTATCAGACACTGAGGCAGTTATGCCTGACAGCCTGCGACAGGCGCTTGTCGGCAAGCAGACGGCACTTGAAATACGCTGGATCGAGACACTAAAAAAAGAACCCGTCGAACCGGTTAGAGCAGACGGGAAAGTGGCTTTAAAAAAGTGATTATTCTTACTTGCAGGCTGTGGGGGTAGACTACGAAAGACAAATTACACCCATCACTGGCTCACAACGTGAGCCAGCCTTAAATCAAATGAAATAGATTTCCCGACTATTCACCGGTAATCGCGTAACTGGTAATTCGCCGCAACAAAATGTGCATCTTTTCCGGATCATAGCCGGATATCCGCTCGGCCAGCACCCGTCGCTCAACCAGTCTGTCCGGCACATCGCCAGGCGGTATACCTTGCGCCAGCTCCGCCCGCACAACGTCAATGAGTGCTGACCAGAACGCCAGACGCTCGGCAATAACGGTCGCCGGACCCCGCGTACCGGGAATGATGCCGGGTCGCCCGGTCAACGGATCCATGCCCATCGTCATGTGTGCACCGATAACCGTTTCGATACCACGCGCCTCGACCAGGGCCTGGACCCGGGCAAAGAAAGGCACCATATGCCACACGCGATCCTCCGATACGGCCGGGTTATAAAACATCGCCCACCCATCGGGTGGATTTGCCGTATCAACCATGAACAGAAGATTGGCCGGTTTAATCACCATCACGACGAGACAACTGTCGTGTGACGGTCCGAAATACAGCATTTCTAGTGACTTACCGCCAAGTTCAATTTCGAAACGATCGCCATAAGTTATATCCGGAGCAACAACATCAGGCTGGGGATTTTCGGCAAAATGCTCGGCACAGCCCTCCTGTGCAACGAAGCTTGCCCCCTCTTCCTTGAACAACTTGCCACCGGACACATGATCCCAATGCGAGTGGCTATAAGACACAAATCGAACCGGTTGCGGGGTGATCTGTCGAATTTCCCGGCGCATGACCGCAGCCGCCTCGGCATTCATGGGGTCAGTGGCAATGACCCCTTCATCGGTCACAATAAAAATGTTTCGATAGAATGTATAACGAAACCCATACACACCTTCGGCAATACGTTCAGTTTGCCACTTTTTCATCGGGTTATTACTGCCGGGAAACAGTAGCGGTACATCCTGCACAGAATTCGCCTGACCCAGCGCAACGCCGGACATCAACATAAAACAGGATAAAAACAATGTGGCGACACAATGCATGATGTCAGCGCCCCATGTCATGAAAACCGATGAAGCGACGCAAAATCAACGGCAGATCTTCTTTGCGGTAGCCAGGATAGGATTCGAATGCTGCAAACTCATCATCGCGCAGCCTGACAAAACCATCAATACCTACCCGCCGCTCGGCAGCTGCCCGTTTGACAGTCGCATCAATAAGTCTCCAGAATTTTGCCTGTTCACGCACGATGGATGCGGGCGCCAACGGCGGCGATATCGGGGTCGCATCATCACCCGCCGGGAAAACAGCACTGGCAGCAACCTCGTCTATGCCAAGCCGGTCAATCAACCCGGCGGTGGCGGCAAAAAACTGCTGAATATTATGCGGCCGAATATACGGCACCAATGGGTCAGGCGGAAATGCAGCGCCGGGGGGATTTATGACATCGGTAATCTGCATGATATTGGACGGTTGCGCGACAAAAACTGTCAGACAGTCCCCGTGGCTCGGCCCGAAATAGTAAAGTTCAAGGGCCCGGTTACCGAGTGTCACCGTGTAGCTGTCCGTGAATGTCAGATCGGGCGCAATGACAGCGGGATTTGGATTCTCCCTGAACCGCTCTGCACATCGTTTCTGCGCGACGATTTGCGCACTTTCTTGCTTGAATACCGCGGCTCCCGACACGCGATCCCAATGATAATGAGAATAAACGACGAAGCGCACCGGCTGGTCGGTGATGCTTGCAATCGCGGCACGATACGCAACGGCTACCTTTTCATTGATCGGGTCGGTAACAATGACGCCCGCATCGGACACGATGAACAGGCTACGATGCTGACCATTAAGATACAGGTACGCGCCGTTACCGAGTTCTTCAATTGCATCTGCTGCCGAGTCCTGAATAACAACAAACACCAGCCCCGCAACACCGAACAAAGTCAGTACAAATCGTCGCAGGTAATTAAAAATAATGCGCATTACCACCGGTTACATCAGACTGATAAAGACACACCGGTCAACTCAAGGGAAACATCCCAGAGTTTCTCGGCCAACGCCGCATCCCGCATCTGCGCAGATGGTTGCAACGGATTGCAATCGGCAAAGTAATACCCGCTGACATCATCCAATGCCGGGTTTGTCGCTACATAGCACTGTGTTGCAGACCCGGCCTCTATGGATTTCATGAATGTCCAGCCGATCAGGCGCGCCGCAACCTGTTTCCACTGAGCGAAGTGTCGGCCGAGGTTGGTCATGATTACGCCAGGGTGTACCGCATTGACCGTAATATTGGTATCAACCAACCGCCGCGCCAGTTCAAAGGCAAATAACCCATTGGCAAGCTTGGACTGCCCATACATGCGATTGGGCTCATAACCACGTTCACCCGATAAGTTGTCGAACTCAATGCCCGTCTCGGGCGCCCACTGATGACCGGAACTACTGAGCATAACAATACGTCCCTGCGGGGCTGCCCGGACCTGTCCGATCAGACCAATCGCGAACGCAAAGTGCCCGAGATGATTGACGAAGAATTGACGTTCAATACCGTTGACCTGCTGCAACTCCGGTAAAGCCATGATGCCGGCATTACAAATAAGCATATCAATCGGTGCATCGATACGACGAACCTGATCAACACAGGCCGCAACGGATGCCAGGTCTGATAACTCGAGGACCACAGGGGTCGTAGCACCCTCGATACTGTCACAAGCTGCCGCAGCTTTTTCGACCGTGCGTCCGGTACCGATGACGTGCGCGCCACGCATCGCCAACACCCGCATTGTTTCATAGCCGAGACCTGAATTTGCGCCAGTGACAACCGCCGTCTTACCGGTCAGATCGAGACCCGCTGTCACTTCCTCGGCTATCGACTCAGCACCAAACAAACCGACCGGGACGCCTGGCGGCCTCTGCACCGGTTCCTCACGACCACCACACGCCGGAACGGTCGAAGCTGCCGCAATTGTTGCCGCTCCCTTGATCAGGTTCCGCCGGCTAATTCTTCCTGTCATGTGACTACCCCCCACATAACACAGTAGCATACCGCCCCATGACTCTCGTACGTTTTGACGCAATCTCCCTCGAATTCGGCGATCAACCCCTACTCGTCGATGCCAGCCTGACTATCGAACCCGGTGAACGTGTCTGCCTGATTGGGCGTAACGGCTCGGGAAAAACCTCCCTGCTGCGACTGATCACGGATGAGATTCAACCTGACCATGGCGAAATCCAGTACAAGAGCGATCTGTGCATCAGCCAGCTGGATCAGAATCTGCCCGATAGTCTCAACCTGACGGCACGCGAATTTGTCGCCGAGGGACTCGCAACCGTACAGGGCTGGCTGGACGAATATGAACGCCTGTCTGATGGACATCCCGACAAACATCAGTTGCGAGCAATTGAAAAGCTGCAACACAAAATAGAGGGTGCCGACGGCTGGAATACTGAGCAACGGATTGACACCATCATATCGGAACTCAAGCTGCCGGCCGGCAAACGCCTGTCGGAACTGTCCGGCGGCTGGCGACGACGCGTCGCCCTTGGCAAGGCCCTGGTCAGTAAACCGGAACTACTGTTACTCGACGAACCAACCAACCATCTTGACCTCATGACGATCAGGTGGCTTGAAAACGCTATCTTCGCCTACCCCGGCAGCGTTATGTTCGTCACCCATGACCGCGCGTTCCTGCAACGCCTCGCAACCCGCATCATCGAAATCGATCGTGGCACACTGGTCAGCTGGCCGGGCAACTATACAAATTTTCTGCGTCGCAAGGAAAAATCGCTGCAGGATGAAGATCGTGAGAACCAGCTGTTTGACAAGAAACTCGCTGCAGAAGAAGTGTGGGTAAGACAGGGCATCAAGGCCCGGCGAACGCGTAACGAGGGTCGTGTACGCACACTGGTGACTATGCGTGACAAGGTTGCGGCCCGTATTGCCCGACCGAGGAGTGCGCGAATCAGTATCGAAGAAGGTGATCGCTCCGGGCGCAAGGTCATCCGCCTGCGTAACGTAACCCACAGTTATACCGACGAAACTCTGATCGACAGCCTGTCCCTGACAATTATGCGCGGCGACCGGATTGGGCTGATCGGCAACAACGGTGTTGGTAAGAGTACCTTGCTGAACATTATCCTCGGCAAAATCAAGCCGCAGCAGGGCACCATCAAGCACGGCACAAATCTTGAGATCGGATACTTCGATCAGACCCGCCGCGATCTTGAACTCGACAAAACCATTGCTGAGAACATCGGCGGCGGCAAGGATTATATTCGCATCAACGGCAAGGATCGTCACGTTATCGGCTATCTGACCGGATTCCTGTTCAGCGCTAAACGAGCGATGACGCCAGTGCGTGCATTATCGGGCGGCGAACGTAACCGCGTCATCCTGGCCCGGCTGTTCGCGCGCCCGACTAATCTGTTGATTCTCGACGAACCAACCAATGACCTCGATATCGAAACACTCGAAGTTCTTGAACAAAAACTTATCGAATATCAGGGCACGTTGATTGTCGTTACCCATGATCGGGAATTTCTTGACAACGTAGTAACCAGCATCCTGGTATTTGAGACCAACAGCTCGATCCTTCAGTACGTAGGTGGCTACAGCGACTGGGAACGACG
Organism: Chromatiales bacterium; assembly: GCA_002688175.1. Classification (GTDB taxonomy): domain Bacteria; phylum Pseudomonadota; class Gammaproteobacteria; order Steroidobacterales; genus SMWD01. Next base: position 32,030 of record NZCC01000053.1, on the reverse strand, counting down.
CGGACGTGAACTCGAAGAGACGGACAACCCGAACCGGGCAACTACCGGAACCGATGGGAGTACAGCAGCGGATGCGGCAAAAACCCGGACAAAACTCAGCTACAAAGAACAGCGTGAACTTGACGGTCTTCCGACACGCATAGAAGCACTGGAGCAGCAATGCCAGACACTGCAGGAACAGATAGCGGCACCGGATTTCTACAGCCAACCTCATGACACGACCAAGGCAGTCCTCGATCAGCTGCAATTGATTCAGCAGGAGCTCGATGCCGTCATCGAGCGCTGGGGCGAACTGGAGGAACAACAGGCGCAATTTCGACGCTAGAACCCGGGCAGATGAGACCATTTTTTGTGGCTGTATTTATCTAGCTGACTACCCAGACCCAGGTGTCTGCCACGATCAGGCGACAAACCATCAATCAATAAACGTAGCCCCGGCATTCCATTTGCCACCCCCGCATCCGAATGGGAATAGCACCCCGTAAAACCCCTTACTGCGGCGTGAAAAATCCGTATAGATACGAATACCTGAAACGGCTAAAAAGTACTGTATACCAAGTCTCTCAAGTGGGACGGCATGGATTTTGAGTGCCATCCACAGTTAGAAGACCTGACCATGACGACTATGACTACACGAATATTGCGCTCCCCCTTAAAGAGAAACTTTCTTGCTGCGCTGTATACATCCCTGCTGAATTCTGATCATTTTATTGGCCTGTACCCCGTAGGCTGCCACAATCCACATAGCGTCAAGCAGTTTTTTATCTGGAAATTCTTTTATATTAATAAAGGCACGATTGGCGAAAGCCCATTTCATGCCATCTCTAACAGCCTGCGCGATGTCCCCGAATGGGAGGACTTGCGCCCTGAGCTGGCAAATTCTGTACGAGAGCAGATGCTTGCAGAGGAAAGCGCTAAATGTAAGGTCTGCCTTAAGCCCGAAAGCGAATGGTTCAACAAGATTAAGCGTCACCAGAAAACGGAAAAGACCTGTATTCGCTGTCACTATAATCTCGTTCATAAAGAAACAAAATGGGTGGAGCCGGCATCAGAATCAGCGCTTGAGGCAAAAGAGTAGCCCGGAGCTCAGCGGCGGATTGTGACTGGAAGATACTCAGAGGGTTGATTATCACCATCCGAATAGCCTGAAACGCCAACCGCAACACACGAAGACGGTATGCTGTATTACAGCATCTATTGCCGAATCCCGCTGATAACGGTATACTGGGAGACCGGTTTTTCGACTTAGGTGCCAACAAGGCAATTTCACCGGCACCGCACATAACAATAAACCCTGCTCGACATTGTCAGGTTCTACTAATTGGAACCAAGTAACCGGCGAACGATCAAGCACAACAACCAACATAGTTGATGAACCAGGCTGTATGAAAACACAAAACTGTGGAATCGAAACTGCGCGGACCGATAACGTACGCAGCCAGAATACGATCCACTTCGACGGATTATCACGGAATAAAATTCCATCGGGACTATGAATAACATGCCAGCAATAAGCACACCAGCCGAAACGGCTTTGACCGAACAGTATGAGCTCGAAAACATTGAAAAGGCCAAGGCGCCGGACGGTGGCGCAGGCACGGGCTGGTTTCGCTACACCATCATTCAGGGTCAAAACACGATTACCGGATACCGACAGGGTTCACAAAGAACCGTCACGAGGGCTATCAAAGATATCGTTATCGAATTAAATGAACGCCGAGTTGGCAAACGTGGTCGTGTACACCTGACACCATCACGCAAGCAGCAAAAACGCTAGCTAATACACTTTAACGTAAAGCCGGTAGCACATGCTTGCCGAGCATTTGTAAACTATCCATCGGGTCATCAAACAGACGCAGAGACAATTCTGTCAGACCGCTACTGGCGAAGGCCTTGAAACGCTCCAGCTCGCGGTCGATATCATTCTCATCGCCAGCAGATGACATACCGGCAATCAGGTTATTGACAATAGTCTCTGACACACCGTCAATCTTTCCGCTGCGCGTCCAGAACGCCTTAAAGAAGTTATCCCAGTTATCGATGACAAGCTGTACTTCTTCATCACCATTAACGTGTGGCGCAATATCATGCGGGATCTTTGCAACTATTCCACCACGCCAGATCAGCTCACGACGTGCCTCGTACATCGATACATCTTTGTCTTTCTTAATATGCCAGGCCCAGAAATTACCAATACGAAAATCATCAACCGGCTGCTCGCGCTTTGCGAGCCCCGCGCGTACATTCTTCATGGCCCCAGGCATCATCTCCGGTATAAAGTCACTGACCTGGATACCGTCGGCCACCCGCGCGCCCATGCGAACCATCATCGGACCGCTGCAGCAGCCGTAAATGAGCGGACCATCTGATTTAGCGTAGTCCATCTGGAAGGGTCGTGTGACCTGGAAGATCTCACCGTCGAACGAATACACAAGTTTACCGGTACGAGCCTGATCAATAAGTTCGATCGATTCCTGCACACCTCGAACCCGACGCTCCGGATACCTTGCCCCGGACAGCTCATCCTTGAATGGCCAGCTCTCGGTGCTCCCGGTGTTCTTGCCGATCTTCCAGCCGCAGGCTCCTAATACGCCACCGCCACCACTGATCGCAACCATGGCACGACCGTTCGCCATTTCATTCAGGGTTAACAATGAATTGGTGATCTTAAGCGGGTGCATTTCCCATGGACTCACTGCTAACGGACCGAGCAAGATCTTCGAGGTTGCCAGCGCTGCGGGCGCCAAAGTCAGAAATGCATCCCAATTCTGATGATAGTTGGACGACCAGATTGCCCTGATACCCAATTTCTCGGCCTCGACGGCCAATTCTGCCAGCTGCGCAGGATTTACGTCCTCAGCAATAATAATGTCAATGTCCATTGATAATATTTTACCCTAGTGATCTGACCCGTTCGCGATCTTCGGCAATAATATGCCTGATTGTCGCCACCGTACCCGCTGAGTAGTTGCATAAGACAAGCGCGTTGCGCCTGCCATGCCGTTTTGCTAGCTTGCGCCTTCATCATAAACCATCTGACAAGATCAAGGGCTTATACATGACTGAAATCTCCCGACGTCATTTCCTGAACAATGCCGGCATCGGACTGGCCTCAGCTGTCGCGTTCGGTGCCACATCATCGGCATCGGCCAACAGCAGCGCCGGCAATACCGGGAAATCCCTGCAAGGCCCTTACCTGGACCTGTCACAACCCGAGGCCAATATGACCGCCTTTGCACGGCTACAAGGTGATCTCGATAGCTCGAAAACCAAGTACGGCTGGTACAAGGGCATGGTGTCAGCTGTTATGCCAGGCAAGAAGATTGTTGACCTGTTCATGATGGAAGGTTTCTCATGCACGCGACTGTTACCGAAAGAAGATGGACCCGGTTACCGCAAGGTATTGCGCGAAGTAGGTTTCTATCGCGAACAACGTTTCGGCCGAGCAGGCAAAATCATGGATACATGGAAAAACCCGCTTACCAAGGAAACGGTCAAGGTTGTGCCGATCGCCAATGACCCGTTTAATTTCGACATTACGCCTTTTTTTCCTGCACCACCGAATTACGGCGGATTGAACAAGGGCAAATTCCCTAAGATCCCCTTCAAACTGCCCTGGGAACCAGCAATCTACGACAATAATGTACGTCTCGATACGCACATTCACCTGTACTATCCTAATGCGCTCGACCCGGCCACGTGGCCTCGTGAATCATCAGGCAAAATGAATCGTGTCAGCGAGTTCTTTTTATACAACATAGATCTTGATGACCTGCAGAATCCGGATCTGACCAGCTGCCCGTATCGCGGAACCTGGTCACGAATTACACCATGGCTGCCGTGGATGCTGATGGGCCAGACACCTGGGCATATTGTTTACCAATGCTACATGGGTGGCGTGAAAAGCCTTGATGTACTACCTAAGGACCTGGTCGCTGCCGCCGAGGCCATTGATCCAAAATATCTTGAAGCACCAACTGAGGACTATGGACCGAGCCTGTCGTCACTGGAAAACTACGCACGGGAACAAAAACCAATGCCGGTCGAATAGACCGGCTGGCGGTTATAAATCAATGAGGCTAGCACGGAACAATTAAGTCACTCTATATCGAAAAATGCATCAGGCAACTTTCTGACGTGGATAACCACGATCCACAGCACTTCCGCTTTGTATAAAAAACTTTTGCCCGAACAGGCAAATCGCCGACTATAAACCCATTGTCCACTCTAAATGTATTGTGATTAGGGTCAAGAAAACACCTGGATCAGCATGTCAATATGTCAAATCGAGACGGCCTTCACATAAAACAAGAATTTTCTGACGGAATATCGGTAAGCATGGTCAGGAGCCGATGCGGTCTTAGTGGAGGAAAGTGATGAGAATCAGAGAGTTCGCCCCACCTTGCAGTGACAGACGTGTAACCCTGGGCGTCACTGTTGCACTGATAGCGGCACAGATTGTGTTTATTTACTTATTATTCCAGATTGATGGATATGCTGATGCTGTATTGCTAGGCACACTCCATGCTTTCCTCATCATACTGCTGTCCTCTTATGCCGACTTACGCTTCGATAACATTTTGACTCTGAGTAGTCGCAAATCCCAGCTACCGAGAAAATTTATACCTGCCCTGAATAATTCCTTCATCGGCCTCAGCAAGTGGCGTCTGCGCCACCTGGTCGGGGGCTCGGTACTTAAAACCAGGTTGTAATCAACGACTTTTTGACCTGATTCCCTTCATCACCTCTCAATATACGCAAAAGTGATGCCTGACAAATACATGATCAGCACAGACCTGCAAGAACGAAACAATGTCTGATAAGACACTTCACCCGGATTGCCATAACCCGAATCGCCAGGCGTCACGACTACCACGGGACCGGTTCGCCATAATGATCGATAAAGCACCCTGAATATTCAGCTGTCAGTCGGCCTATGGTTCTAATCTGCTCACAAACACTGTCTTCTGGTGCAATCTCGGCACCCTCCCCACCGAGCTCCGTCCGACACCAACCCGGAGCCATCGCAACGCTGACAATATCAGGCCAGTCTTTACTGAAGCCCATCGTCATCATATTAAGGCCTGCCTTACTTGTTCGGTAGGAGTACAGGTTGCCCAGCGAATTTTGCGCCACAGATCCCAGGTCACTTGACATGTTAACGAGAATACCGCGCTCACTTTTTACCAGGTTGCTGCGAAACGCAGTTGCGACTTTGAATGTACCAAGCAAATTAATTTCAAGGATCTGTCGCCAGATCTCGAAGTCCATATTATTGAATCCAGAATAAGCCATACATTCCGGAGCACCTTTTGGCCCGCTCGTACCCGCATTATTAATCAGTACATCAATCGGCATATCCTGTAATTCGCCGGCCAGTTGATCAACGATCGCATGGTTAGTAACATCCAATTCACAGATACGCAGTCGCGCAGTTGGCAACACCAGCAATTCATCAGCATTCGGTTTTCGCGTACAGGCAATGACCTGCCAGTCACAATCAAGGTATTGACGGGTAAATTCCAGCCCGAGCCCACGATTTGCGCCGGTAATCAATACAGTCGGCATCTAGTAACTCCTGTTGACGGTATCGATAACAAGAAAGCAACCTGCATCAGGTTCTTGCAATTGAAATCTCCGGGTGCCAGATTGAATCAGCACCTGGCCCTCTGCGTGCGATTGAAGCATCGATAACGAATGGCCTGCCTTCACGATTAACAGCTCGCGCTCGTGCAAGAGCCGACTGAAACTCTTCAGGTCGAGACACAACGGCACCATCGATATCAAATCCTTGTGCAATCGATACGAAATTAACATCCGGATTACCCAGATAACATGACATATCTTTCCAGGCATTTTTATCCCCCCGAGCGACCCGCGACCCAAAGTGAATACGCCCACGCTCAGAATCATAACTGTGATTATTAAAGACGATGACAACAACCGGAATATCGTAGCGTGAAGCGGTCCACAAACTCTCGAGTTGCCCGAACAACAACGCACCATCACCAACGAGCGCCACAACTTCTGTTTCCGGTAGCGCAATCTTGGCGCCAAGCGCAGCACCGACGCCCCAGCCCAGCGCGAAACCTGTCGTCGGACCAATCAATGTCCTGCTCCCGGGACCAAAATCAATCCAGTTTTGCGGGCTACGGTCACCGGTTTCAACCACCACTGCCGCATCAGGCTCGAGCCACCTGTCAAGCTCATAGCATAACCGCTCGGCATACATTGGCGCTGCATCCCATCCCCGAGCAGCACGTCTGCGGCGTCGTTCAGCGGCTGCTGCAGCCCCCTTCTCCGCTGCCATGAGTCTCTCGGCACTTAGCTTCTTCCGTCGGGATTTAGTTGTCATACTACGCACTGCATCAACCAATGCATTTGCTGTCTCAGCAATACCCGCTGCGATCGCAATATCTACAGGAGTAACATTGGCAATCCTGTCGTATTCAACCCGGGCATTGATTATTGTTGCCGCTTCCGGCACCGCCGCCGTAACAATTGCCGGATCCGGCATGGGACTGCCCAGATTCAGAAAAACATCCGTTTTCAGTAACCCGCGCGGATAACCCATCGAATAAAATCCGGAAAACAGGGGATGCCGATACGGAAAATCGCCGTACACGCTATAACCCTGTGTGACGGGTATTGACAACAACTCGGCCAGCTCAACGACAGCCTCTACGGCACCGGCTCTCGTAACCTCCGCTCCGACGTTGAGCATCGGATGTTTAGCGGCGATCAGGTATTGCGCTGTTCGTTCTATGAGCTCCGGCTTCGGCTCCATCTGCACATCAACGGTAAATGCATTCTGCGGGTAAATTGTTGCTTCTACATCAGCCGAACCAATAATATTTTTTGGCAGACGAACATAAACCGGACCACCCGCTGGTGTTGAAGCCAGCTTGATACCGCGCCGAACCATTTCCGGAATACGCTCGGGATGGTCGACAGCCCATTGCCACTTTGTAAACGGCGCTGTCATCGCAAGCCAACCATCTGCCTGCTGAAATCCGTCACGACCAGCCAGAGCCGTATCCGAACCATCTGAAATCACCACCAGCGCGGACCGGTCTTTCCACGCGTTATACAGATTGCTCATAGAATTCGGCATGCCGATACTCGGCAGCATCAAAAACCCGGGTTTACCGCTTGCCAGTTCGTATCCGTGCGCCATGCTAACAGCCTGCCCCTCCTGAAGCACGACGATCATTTTAAGCTGCGGGCGGCTCATCAGAGCATCATAAAACGAGGTCTGACCGGTTGAATTTGTGTCAAACACATATTCGCCACCGGCAGCCAGCAAGGTCTCAGCTAATGCTTCGCCACCAGTACCGGAAAACGATGCGCCACTTCTGCTTAGTTCACCGCCGGGGGGCGCAATGGCCACCACAACCGATTCAGCCGCCGAACTGCTGAAACCCAGCGCTGCTATACCAAGAGTAAATTCCCGGCGGGACAACTCACGGTCAAGGAATTTTTTTACGAGCGCCTTCATTGATCCCCCTTCTGTCGTAGTCCATGCTATCCGGACACTATCAACAATTTAAACACCATACTTACGAGTTAAAAATGTTTCCAATCCGCGATGACAATCCTCATTTTCTGACACCGTACGTAACCTACGCAATCATCGGACTTAATCTCCTGGCCTGGGCTTTACTGCAGGGCCTGGGCGGCGAACCGAAACTCGCCATGTCCGTGTGCACGCTTGGACTGATACCCGGTGATCTGCTGAATACCGTACCAGCCGGCACCAGCTTCCAGATCAGCCCAAATCTGTGGTGCAATATCACGGAGGACAGCAGCTGGCATACGATCCTGACATCCATGTTCATGCATGGTGGCTGGCTGCACCTGCTCGGCAATATGTGGTTCATGTGGATCTTCGGTAATAATGTCGAGGATTCGATGGGACATGGTCGTTTTATTGTTTTCTACCTGTTATGTGGAGTCGTGGCTGCTGTATTCCAGATCATGTCAAATACCGAGTCGGCGGTACCGATGGTCGGCGCATCAGGCGCGATCGGCGGCGTTATGGGCGCATATGTATTGCTCTACCCTCGCGTTCATGTGCATATGTTTGTATTTCTCGGTTTTTTCGTCACAACTTTTGCGATGCCGGCAATGTTCATGATCGGCTACTGGTTCCTGCTGCAACTTGTTGGCGGTGTCGGCTCAATCGGCGCACACGGTGGCGGTACTGCATTCTGGGCCCATATTGGCGGCTTCGTTGCAGGTGCCGTACTGGTCATATTTTTTAAAGATCCAAAACTCGTTGCACGTCATCCTTATCACGGCTGGAATCCACAGCGGTCACCGACTCAAAGCTGGCGGCGCATTAAATAGCCCGATCAACTCAGAAACAGGCCGGCAAATGCTGTGCCGGCCGCATAATCATGTTGACGACAGTTAACAGCAGGAATGCATATAACACGAGTGCACCGATACTGCGATCAGTTCGAAATGCCTGCGCCATCCCGGCAACTGAAAATATGGGTGTCAGAATACACAAGGCCAGATATTTCATACTTGCCGCAGTACTTGCCAGTGCCGGCAGAATCGGTGACAGCACAATGTCTGGAGAATCGTTCAGACGGGTAACGATACTGAGTAAAAAAACATCCTCCACACAATCGAGGACAGAAGCCGCTAACGGAAACCAGATAGCAATTGCACCAGCACGAAACCATGCACCGTCAAGTCGACGCGTTAACAAACCGATGAGACCTGCAAGCAAGAATCCGTAACTCCATGCAAATGTGACATCCCCCGGCACGAGCAGTGCCGCAATCGCGGCTCTTGCTTCGGGTCCAAATGACAGAACAATCTCACTCGCTCGTTCTGCCGTGAACGCCAGCTGCAAACAGGTCATCTCGCCCATGCGCTCACCGAGTGCAGCGCTATGCGGCAGCATCAATACACCGATAGCAAAGGCGAAGATAGCGACACCAGACAGCGCCAATGCCGAAAAAATCCAACCACCGCACGGTAAACGTAACAATCGTTCCATTTGATCACTCCATGCAATGGTCTACATATAAGTGAATAACCGTTGCAGGACAAGAATTCCCGGTATCGAGGTGTCTGGTATTCAATCTACGAACAGGCTATCTTTGCCCGCTGACATTAATCAGGCTCCTGATTCAGCTGGAGCCCAGACGAGGCACTAATCTGTGGACATCGACATCATCCTGGAACCCGACCTGACCCCGCAACAAATTACTGAACTGGGCCAGGCCGCAGAACGCTATGGCATCAGAGCCCTGTGGACCTCAAACTATTTTGCCCACTGGGATCCATTTATCAGCCTCGTACCACTGGCGCAATCCACCAGCAAGTTGCTGATGGGTCCACTTGCCGTGAGTCCATTCGAGATGCATCCACTCAAGATCGCCAACGGCTTATTCTCATTGAACGAAATGTGCAATGGACGGGCACAGGTCGCAATCGGCGCCGGTGAAGGCAACCTTGATGCAATGGATCTGAAAAGGCCAAAGAAGATCGTTCTGGCTATTCGTGAGGCGCTTGAAATTGTCCTCGCTGCAGCTCATGGCAACCTCAAGGACGGCTATGACGGTGAAATTTTTAATGTCAACCTGCCCTGTGCCTATGACTGGCTAAAGGCCCCGCCACCAAAGATCTATATGACGGCCTATCGATTCATGATGATGCGCATGGGCGGGCGCATCGCTGACGGCGTATTTGTCGGCTGTACGCCCCCGGAAATCATGCAACCGGCAATGGAAAACGTAAACATCGGCCTGAGCCGCAGAGACACGCCTCCGGACAATTTCCGCGCCAACACATTCTGGGCCTGGCATATCAAGGCAGACCGGGACGAAGCCTACCGTGAATCACGCCGTGAACTGGCCTGGCGTGGACGAAAACTTGATCCGGAGCTGTTAACCAACTGGCTGACTGAAGAAGAGGCACAGTTCGTGCAGGATCATTTTGCTGCCTACGTCACAGCTTATTTCGACCGAACCGGTATAGTTGCGGGTGTTTCAGATGATATTAATGATCGCCTGATGCACGGCATGACATCGACCGGTGGACTCGACGATCTGGACCGTGAAATCGAGCGCTTTAAATTATTCCAGCAGGAGGGGTTGACAGAAATTGCACTGCGACTCCACGAAGACCCAATGGAAGCACTGAAGATCATCGGTGAGCAAGTGGTCCCCAAACTAAAATAAGGCCTGCCACATAACTACCAACCATCCGATATAATGATCAGAATTTCAGGAGACAGCCTTGTGGGTAGCCGATTTTCCTCCCTTTTACCGCTTCTGGTTTGCACACTTCTTACAGCGTGTGGGTCACCTGAAGAACGCTCGGCCAACTATCTCGAGAAAGCCGAAGCGCTGTTCGCGCAAGAGGACTATGTCACGGCCCGGATCGAGGCCCAGAATGCGGCTCAAATCGAGCCCCGCAACGCCGATGTTCGATACCTGCTCGCTCAGATCGAAGAGACAGAACAGAACTTCCGCAAGTCAATAGGTCACCTCCAGGTCGCCGTTGATGCGGACCCGAATCACCTCAAATCACGGCTCAAGCTTGGCAACTACTACATTCTGGCCAAGGCCACCGAACTGGCGACCGAACAGGCCGAAGCAGCAATCAAATTGGCCCCTGATAATGCCGAGGCCATGTTGCTGCAATCACGCATTCACTACCTGAATGAAGATATCGAAACGGCGATGAAAGAAGTTGACGCCGCGCTTACCAATGACCCGACGTTAATCGATGCGCTCACATTCAAGGCCGGGCTGATTATCGCAAATGGCGAAACCGATGCGGCCCTGCAACTCATCCAGAGCGGCATCAATACGGCCAACCCGGACGATGTCAAGAAACTCCGTCAGTTCCGTGTCCTGATACTGGTTTCAGCTGAACGCCACGATGCGATAGAGACAGACCTCAAAACACTGGCCGCCGACTATCCGGACGATGAAAGCTTCCCACTGGCGCTTGCCCAATTGTATGTCTCGCAAAAACGCCTGGATGAAGCCGAGGTTATTTATCGCAGCTATATCGATCAGGATTCGCAAGATGTACAACGCCGCCTCGCATTTGTTCGTTTCATGGGCGCCCAGCATGGTCCGGAAGCAGCTGAAAGTGAACTAAAAGGTTTTGTTGCCGACCTCCCGGAAACGCTGGAACTTCACCTGGCTCTTGGCCAGCTATATGAATCCCTGGAAAAACAGGACGAGGCACTGGCGACTTACGAGCAGATCGGAACCACCGAACCAAAATCAACCGTCGGTCTCGCCGCCCGCAATCGGATTGCCATCATCAGAATCCAGCAGAACGATCCGGACGAAGCCAAAGCGGTCATCGCTGCCATTCTGAACGATGAGCAGGACAATTCAGACGCTTTGATGGTTCGCGCGGCATTCTCTTATACGGAGAAAAGATTTGATGATACCATCACTGATCTGCGCACGATCCTGCGCACACTACCTGATTCCGAACGCGCCCTGCTCCTGCTCGCACGTTCGCATAGTGCCGGAAACAGCCTTGAACTGGCTCAGGATGCCTATCGCCGCCTGATCGAACTTAACCCGGAGCATCCGGTTGCCTCTGCAGAACTTGCTGAGCTGCTGGCCCAGAGCGGCGACGTCCCGAAGGCAGAAGAAGTGTTGCGCGAACAGCTGGCAACCACTCCCGAGGATCGCCGGGCTGCCTCCAGCCTGATTCAGGCTTTATTGCTCCAGGGTGATGTGGAAGCCGCTGAAACCGAGGCGAGGACCATGCTGGATCTCGGTGATGATACTGGCCTGGCTGAATTTCAACTTGGCCGGGTACTACAGGCCAAGCAATCCAGTCAACAGGCCGTCGCTGCTTACCGGGCTGCACTGGAAAAGAATCCTGAAGCGCCTGAACCGCTGCAGGGACTGATTGCCATTCTTACCAGCGAAGGACAACCTGAAAAAGCCGTCACGTTCCTGCTTGCTCACCTTGATCAATACCCAACACAACTCCCGCCGCGCATATTGCTGGCTGCAGTGTATGCCCAACAAGGAAAAATCGAGTCCGCCGCAGAACTGTTTGAAGAAACTATCTCATTACAGCCCAAAGCGACGAGGGCCTACGCAGCACTTGCTACCCTCTACCCGAATGACCCGGCACGGCGCCTTGATATTTATAAGCGCGGCGTTAATGCAAATCCTCAGGATGTAATAAGCAATATGCTGCTGGCGGGTGAATACGAACGTAATAACCAATTTGAAGATGCGATCAAAATCTACGAAAACCTTCTTGTAAAAGACAGGAATGATGTTCTGGCGGCCAATAACCTGGCTGCGCTGTTGCTCGACTACCGTTCAGATCCAGCAGATCATGCACGTGCGCTTGATCTTGCCAAGCAATTTGAGATCAGCGACCAGGCCGCGTTACTCGATACACTCGGCTGGGCCTACTATCGGAATGGTGATTACATCAACGCAACCCGCATTCTTGAGAAAGCAGTCGCCGGAAACGATAAAGTTGGTCTGCTCCATTACCATCTTGGCATGGCCCTGCTGAAAGCAAACAGACCGGAAGAAGGACGTAGTGCACTCGAACAAGCATTGAGCCTTGCAGAAAATGACTTTCCCGGCATCGAAGAAGCCCGCGCGGTTCTCAAGCAGCTCTAGCGCGATAACGGTACAACGTCGAATGCAATGCTGATGCGCTTGCCTTCAGCGACAAAATCCAACGTCCGGTGATAACAGTACGACGGAAATAAAACCAGCCTGCCCTCGGCAGGTACGATACAGCGCAACTTTGGGTCGGCAGAAAAATAAAATTGCGCCGCTGGCCTGCCGAACTCTAACGCACCTGCCCGCGGTTCATCGACCTGCATGTCATCCGGCAATTGCACATAGTAGACACCGCTGAGCCAACCGAGAGGATGCGTATGGGGTGATTGATGGCCGCCCGAACCAAGCATGGTTCCCCAGATACGCAGTGTCCAGTGATCCGCTGCATAAGCCATCACCGGGTGATCATTAAATCCCTGGCGCCGCCAGCTCTCTACGGCGTCATGGACGGCTGCATTGATCAACTCGGCAAATGCTTCGATGATGCGATCTTCCGCCGGATTCAGTTCACCCGTTTGCATACCGCCGGTAGTCGATTTGCGCGCCGGGTTGGTGATTAGTGACGGGTGCGCTACGACATAGTCCGCGAGGCAGCGATTAAAGCTTTCGATATCGGCATACCCATCCGGAGGCGCGCCATCAAAGATGGTCACAAGTTCCTCAAGCCCCTGAATTGCAGCAGACTTGTCGCACTGCCCGGTATCAGCCAATGCATAAATATACGCGGTCAGGACCAGCCGTTCGCCCGGATATTTAGCCAGGAAATCGGTGCAGCGCTGTAATGCACTAGCAGAGTAACCGAGCTGCATCTCTGTGTTGGCAAGATCCGCAACGGCCCGGGCATTGGCCGGGTTAACCCGCACGGCCACCTGCAGGGCATCAGCCGCACCGGCAGCATCACCGCAGCGACGACGTGCATAGGCGAGATTGATCAACGCCATATCGTCAAAGGGAGCGACATCAATGGACGCTTCCAGCACTTCGATTGCGGCGGCAAATTCATCGAGACCGCATAACACGGCACCCTTATTTGCGAGTATGAGCGGATGACCGGGGGTCCTTAGCAATGCCGCATCAATTTCGCTTAAAGCCTGGTCACCGTGCCCAGCTTCCATCAATGCATTGGCATAATTACAACGCACCTCCAGGTCATCAGGATCGAACTCAAGACAGGCTGCATATTGTGTCGCAGCCTCGTCGAGATGACCGCGACGCTGCAGGATCGCGCCAAGGTTTGCCAGCGCCTGGCAGGATGCATGACCTGCCTGAATCACTTCACGCAGGGCCAGTTCAGCTGCATAAAGTTCACCGGTTGCCAGGTAAGTTAAGGCCAGCTCGTTGGCGGACACCGGGTTTTGCGGCGCTAACTGTCCAAGTCTCTGCAACAACTGAATCGATAGATCGAAGTCGACCCGCTGCCGCGCCAAAATCCCCCGCAATCGTAAGGCCTGACGATTGTCCTGCTCCGTATCGAGTACCTGCGCATATAGTTCATCAGCCCGATCGAGACGACCCTGCTGATGCAACGTCATGGCCTGCTGCAACCAGTCCATAAGATTCCGGTTCGCCGGTTGAGAATCCATCACATGAGGCCCACCAACCGATTCAATCTATGCCCTGACCAATGGCATCGCTATTGATATATTTTATCTATTTCAACCACTTGCCACGATCAGCTTCCATCTGCACGATTCCACCACGCCGGTCGAGCATGAATTTAGCCTGCTCAGAACCGAATACACGATCGACCAGGACATTCATCGGATCCGAACGGTTGGTATATTCACGATAGGTAAAATCATACTGCTGCTGAGCGTCGCGCTGTTCATTGGGTAGTTTCTCTGCCTCATCGAGCCAGCGGAACCAGCGATCCACAAATCTTCCGAGGTAAGCCTCACATTGATCAATATGCTCATCAGTGAGCTCAGTGATATAGCTCGAGCAAATCGGTGACTGCATGCCACGAATCACCGGTCCATGGCTTGCGGACCAGATAAAATCTGAATTGGCACGGAACTCAAGATAATCCTTGTTGACGTCGCCCTCGTAATATTTGTTGACGTAGTCCTCGCTAACCTTGATGTCTACTCGCGGCACGTAATCCGCATAAAACAACAGGTTGGGTACCGTTCCGAAAATAATCATCAAGTTCGGCACCTGCGTCTGCTGACCAAGCGTCACGTTGATATTCATATCGATGATGCTGGCCTGACGATTACCAATCCACGAACGAACAAACCAGTCCATATCGTTTCCGGTGTAGCCAAAGAAAGCTCCTTCCATCTGTCCATCCGGCGAGGTGTAGTAATCAGCACCTTCAGAAATCGGGTGCAGTTCGGCATCGAAATACTTGATAATCCGATCGGCGATCTTGCCGTGAATACCCCAACAGCGCTCCCATTGCTTGGAGACATCAATATTTGGATTGTCGGCCAGAAATTCGTGAATTGTCTTTACATCACTTTGCTTGCTCATTGCTCTAAAACCTTGAATTCTTGTCATGATCCGGGGTTCAGATCGTATCAGGACACCCACGCACCCGGATTGATATTTGCCAGCCGTCCGCAGATCGGCCTTGCGCAAATTTTATCGACATTCTGGCTATTGCGGCTCGGACAATCCGATCGCTGTACACGCTAATATGCCAAACTTGGCTGGTCGCCTGCGCTAACAGCCGCCAACCGACCAAAACAGGAGAGCCAGACCTTGCCCCAATCGTTCCTGCCTCCACAGCGTACGCTGATGGGCCCCGGCCCGTCGGACGTACCAGAACGAGTACTCACGGCGCTGGCCCGGCCAACAATTGGGCACCTGGATCCGGATTTCATCGCCATGATGGATGAGCTGAAAGGTTTGCTGCAGTTCGCATTTCAAACCAGAAATGCACTGACGCTACCGGTTTCGGCGCCCGGATCTGCCGGCATGGAGACCTGTTTCATTAATCTCATCGATCCGGGTGACACGGTTATCGTTACGCAGAATGGTGTATTCGGCGGCCGGATGCGTGAGAACGTTGAACGCTGTGGGGCGCAGGCTATTCTCATCGAGGATGAATGGGGACAACCGGTTGACCCACACAAGGTCGAAGATGCACTGAATGCCCACCCCGAAGCCACCGCCCTCGCCTTCGTGCATGCCGAAACTTCGACCGGGGCACGGTCTGATGCACAGACACTATGCGCCCTGGCGACCCGTCATGATTGCCTGTCGATTGTCGACACCGTTACCTCGCTGGGCGGCATCGAAGTCGACGTTGATGGCTGGGGTGCCGACGCCGTGTATTCCGGCACCCAGAAATGCCTCTCCTGCATACCCGGTATCTCACCGGTGACATTCAGTAACCGTGCCGCTGAACACATTAGCCGCCGGGATCACAAAGCACAAAGCTGGTTTCTGGATCTTGATCTGGTCATGGGTTACTGGGGTGACAGCGAAAAACGTACCTACCATCACACGGCACCGGTCAACGCACTCTATGCGCTGCATGAAGCATTACTGATCCTGCAGGAAGAAGGTCTCGAGAATGCATGGCAGCGCCACGCCCGTCATCACCATGCGCTGACCGCCGGCCTTGAAGCGCTCGGCATGTCCTTTATCGTCGCTCCGGATTGGCGGCTACCACAGCTTAACAGCGTAAGAATTCCGGCCGGCCTTGATGATGCTGCGGTCCGCACCCGACTGCTCAATGAATATAACCTGGAAATCGGTGCCGGTCTTGGCCCGCTGGCCGGCCAGGTCTGGCGAATCGGGTTAATGGGCTACAGCTGTCGTCAGGACAACGTTCTGCTGTGCCTCAATGCATTGGGCCAAATCATCAACGAAGCCGACGTAACTATCGGTGCATCATCCGGAATCCAGGCCGCCGAAAATGTTTACGCGTCGATCTAGACCCGCACCAGTGCAGGTCGCCTTGTTATTCTGCCGCAGCCGGTGAAGGCGCCTCTATAGGTGTCGCTGCTGGTGTTGCAGGCACCTGATCTGCATCAGACCCGGCGAATACACCTTCTGCACGCAATGCACTGATCACATCACCGGTGATATCAACAGCAGGATCGAGCCAGAAAACGGATTGACCAGCCAGTAATACGACACTCGCGCCCCTTGATCGGGCAATTTTCTCGGCAAACGGTTTGACGGTCTCGCGATAATCCAAAACAAGATTAATTTCAGCTTGCTGCACTTTCTGCTGCGCATCGGACTGAAGCTGAGCGTACTGCTGTTGTGCCTGTTGCGTTAATTGCTGAAGCTGTACTTCCTGTTCCTGGGTCGGCTTATCACCAATCTTGGTGCGTTCGTCCACCAGCCTTTGTTCGAGCTCCCTGGCCGACTCAATAAGTTGCGCATTCACATCTTCACGAGCCGTTTGTGCCCGGTCCTGCATCGACTCCTCCTGACCGGTCGCCTTTGCAATGGCGGTGAGATCTACGATGAGGGACCCTGGCCCTGCGCCGGGTATCTGATCACAGCCTGCGATCAACAGTACTGCCACAAAGCAGGCAGCAGAAAGGCCTGAAATTGATTTCATGTTGTTATCCTCGATAAATCGGCTCACAGCGAACCGAGCAAGATTTCCAGCGCGTAATGTAGCGGTCCGGCTCGGTAATAGCCAGCATTCGGCACAAGCTAATCGTTGATATGCCGTAATACCCGCCATGGCGTCAACGGCATATCCTTGATTGGCTTACCGATCGCATCGGTCACGGCATTTGCAATAGCCTGCATCGTACAGACGATCGGACCCTCACCGACTTCTTTAGCGCCGAACGGTCCGTTCGGATCGATTGTCTCGACGATGATGTGTTCCACCTCCGGCATCTCGAATGCCCGCGGCATCTTGTAGTCAAGTCGCGATGGATTCATGACCTGACCGTCTTCCATGACACATTCCTCGTACAGGACCTGCGACATGGCGCTGAAAACCTGCCCATCTATCTGTCCTTCAACTATTCGTGGGTTAAGCGCTCGTCCGACATCATGTGCTGCGGTCACTTTCTCAACCGTCACCACACCCGTACCCGGATCAACGGAGACCTCGGCGATCTGTGCGCCGAACGAATAGGCCATCGTGCCCTTCTCAAGCGGCGAGTTATAGAACCCGCGTCCCATGACGAATCGGCCCTCCTGACTGTGCAGCGTATCGAAGGCCAATTGCTTGAATTCAATTGCCTTGTCAGGTTCGCCGTCCGGATAAATCTGGTGATTGCGGAATACCAGTTGCTCGGCATCGACACCGAGTTTCGCTGCCGCAACTTTGGCCAGCTGGTCACGCGCATCCTGACACGCATTCTTGACAGCATTCCCGGTGTTAAATGTACCTCGTTGCGTGAACGCACCCACATCGAGCGGATCCGAATCCGTGTCACCCGACACCACCCGTATATCATCAGGTGTAATACCGAGCACCTCTCCCGCAATTATCGCCATCGCAGTATGCGAACTCTGGCCCATGTCCGGCAGACCGATGGACAACGAAGCCAGACCATCGTCGGTAATTTTGATGAAGGCAGCAGATGTATCGTGTTTAAAGACCCCCTTCGCACCGGACGCCATCGCACCGATGCCAAGACCAATACCCTTATACTTCGGTAATTTTCCGTATTTGTCTTTCCAGCCCGCTTTCTCTGCCGTCTTCTCGATACATTCCTTAAGACCACAGCTCGCATAATATGAATCGTGCAGCGTCGTGTAATCCTTCTCAACAGCATTCAACAAGCTGAATTCAACCGGATCCATACCGATATCGCGTGCGAGACCATCAATATGCTGGCCCAGCGCAAACTGGAATTGTGCGATGCCGCCGCCGTGATGGAAATAATAGGGCAGATGGTTGGTGTGAATCAGTCGACCCCGGTAGCGCGAGGAGTCAATCTTGTACAATGCGTTCAGATAGCTCGATGTCAGGATCGTTACGATCATCTGTGACTCGATATAAGCACCCGTATCAAATAACAGGTCAGCTTCAATGACCTTCAAACGACCCTCTTTCGTCGTCCCGGATTTAAGACGATAAATCACTTTTCCGCCGGCCCGGCACATGATGAATTCTTCATCGCCACTGGCACGGATTCGCACCGGCCGACCGGATTTTCGCGACAGCAGTGCAGCCAGGAAGTGATGCGGTCGCGGCGATACCCGACCTGAAAACCCGCCGCCGGTATTCAGCGTTAACATACGTACATCGCTGTCCGGTAGCTTGAACGCAGCCGCAAGGCCTTTCTGAAACATCAACGCAGACTGAGTGGGCGTCCACATCGTCAGTTTGCCGGCTTGCGTGAAATCGGCAATCGCAACATGAAACTCGGCGTAGCAATTATGCGACGGATAGGTGACAAACTCTTCCTCACGGATTTGATCACAGGCCGCAAATGATGCATCCGGATCGCCCCACGAAAATTCCTGTTCCCAGGCGACATTGCCCTTGGCTTTGGCATGCAGAAGCGGCGTATCATCGGCGAGCGCCTGCTTGATGCTGGTAACCTCTGGTAATTTTTCATATTCGATCTTGATCAGCGAGGCTGCTCTGGCTGCGGTTTCTTCATCAAGTGCCGCCACTGCTGCGATGTCGTGACCAACATAGGTGGCCTTGTCTTGTGCCAGCAACGGCTGATTGATACCGATCCAGATACCCTTGGCATCCTCCGGCAAGATCACCGCTTTAACGCCCGGTAATGCTTCTGCTGCACTTGCGTCAATACTGACAATCCGTGCATATGGATACGGACTGCGCACAACCTTGCCATATAACATGCCCGGTAAGCGCACATCATCGGCAAAAATCGATCGACCACTGGCTTTGTTAGCGCCGTCAAGACGCGTCCAGTTCTTACCGACGACGCTGAGTTCTTCTGTTTTGGTAGCCATGTCAGATCGCCTCACTTAACCGGCTTCACGCTCGCGCAGCATTTCGGCCGCCTTGCGTACTGCTTTTTTGACTTTGATATGTCCCGTGCAGCGACAGATCGCACCGGCCAGCGTCTCATTGATTTCTTCTTCACTCGGGCTCGTGTTGAAATCAAGTAATGACTTGGTCGTCATGATCAGGCCCGGCGTACAAAATCCACATTGAACGGCACCATATTCGAGGAATGCGGCCTGTATCGGGTGTAGCTCACTGCCCTCCTGAACACCTTCTATGGTTGTCACCGAACGGCCATCCCATTCGATCGCCAGCGACAGGCACGAACAAATAGCCTCACCAGCATCGCCATTCACTGTACAGACACCACAGCTGCCCGCTGTACACCCTCGCTTGGTGCCGGTCATGCCCAATTCATTGCGCAACACATCAAGTAACGTGTGATGTGTTTCGATGGCAATCTCGTGGGGGTGTCCATTGACCGTCAACGTAATTATTTGTTTGCTCATTTTTAGCCTGTTCCTTTTGGCTTAACTGGCCTGCTCGCGCAGTTCATGCAACGCATCACGAATCAGTGTCTTGACGAGGCGGCGCTTGAAACCGGACGGTGTAAACAGATTTGTTACCTCACCGAGCGCCTTGCGGGCCGCAATTGCGGCAGCTTCGATAGCCTCATCCGACAACCCGGATTCGGTTAATATTTTTTCGGACTCTGCTAATACCTTCGGTGCTGCACTGACCGAATTCAACACCAGACAAACTGAGTCTGGCGCATCGTTGCTGCCACTTACCGATGCCGCGAATGTACCGACCGCAAAATCCAGACCAACGCGCTGAGCCAGCTTGGCAAATATGGTGCGTCGACTGCTGCCAGGAATCAGCACAGCAGTCAGCAGCTCATCCGGCTTGATGACCGTATGATCAACTCCGTCGTCATGGTAGAAATCGATGAGAGCAACTTCACGTTGCCCATCGTGACGGGCAACGATAACCGAAGCGTCGAGCACCATCAGCGCTGGTGCCGTATCGGAACTATTGATTGCGTGGCAACGGTTCGCTGTTTTGATGACATGACATGCTTCCAGGTCAGTCTTAAAACACCCTTCACGTGTCATACGCCAGTTTTCTGACTGATTCGTGTACCAGCAACGTGTTTCAAGGCACAGGTTTCCGCCCAGTGTGGCGATGTTACGTATATGCCGTGAGCCCACTGAAAACATCGCATCGTGCAAAATCGGGAATCTTTCACTGATGATCGGGTTGGCAACCAACTCCGTCAGCCGACAACCGGCACCGATTTGCAGCCTGCCATCTGCCCGTACTGAGATGGTTTGCAGCTCTTCAACACCATTCAGGCTGATCAGCACCTTCGGCGTATCGAGCCGGAACTTCATGTTGATCAATAAATCCGACCCACCGGACATGACCTTCGCATCTGCACCGTGCTCAGCCAACAGGGCCAGCCCATCGGCCAGGTTTTTCGCACGTATATATTCAAAACGGGGTAAATGCATGAATCTGTCTTTTATAAAATACCAATTCGGGCTGCATCGTATGCCAGTCTGACCGTCTTTCACCAGTTGCGGATACTCTCTATCCGCAGTGAGGAATCAACCGGTACGGGTCGGGTCAAGCTAACTCAGGGTCTGACTGATTATTAATATTACGACCCGGTGCAACCAACCTGATGGCAATGGCTACAACCAGCAACAGGGCCTGGTAGGCGCCAGCCAGTACGAAGGGCGCCCACGGAGCCCAGGCATCGAACAAGCGACCGCCAACAGCCAAAAACACCAGGATGCCGATTGCGCCAGAGATGCTATTCATCGCGAACACACTACCCCGTTCACGAATCGGTGCTTCCTGGCCCACAAGGCTCAGAGATGACTTCATCATGAAGCTAGAACCGAGCGCAAGCACCACGAAAAAAGGCACCATCGCAAAATCCAGCGGAGACGTGATAACACTCATGGAAAGGTAACCCGTTGACGCAAATATGAGCGCAATGATGGTAGCCGTCACCCGGTTCACACGATCAATGAGCCAGCCGAAGATCGGTGCCGAGAAAAAGCTGACCGCATTCATGATAATCATCATAATACCGAAACGTGCCATCGCCTGCCCCGGATTCATGTCCCGTGTCACCCCATCCTGGATTGCCCATAAGGCGAGAAATGCAGCCTTGATGACAAGATCGCCGCGGGCTGCAAAGGCACCGGCGTAGGCCAGCGCAATGCGCGGATTCTTTGCGCTGCGCAACCCGCTGGTAATCAACGTACGCATATCTGCACGCTCATGTCGCGCAACCGGTGTGCCTGCCTTCAGTCCAAAGCGGGTTACGATCACGGTTACTAAGCACAACGTCGCCGCCGTCAGGAACATGACCTTGCCGCCCGCCACCGCATCGTAACCTCGATCAGCTAACACGGACGGGATACGGCCGATCACGCCGGCCATAAACATGGCGCCGAGAATATTCGCCATGCTCGACAGGGCAATCAATTTGCCACGCGATTGTTCCTGTGGGTAGTCGTTGCTCAACGTCGCGAGAATACCGGCCGTCGCCGCCATGCCGACCGCATAGATCATGCGCGCCCCAAGCAGCTCACCCGTAGTCGTCGCGAACGGCATCAGGCCATAGCCGATACCAATCATAAACAGGCCGAACGAAATGACCGGTCGTCTCCCGATACGGTCAGCGAGCATGCCAAACGGGTAAAACAGGCAAAGCGCGACAACTTCGGTCCAGAATGACAGGTCACCAGTAACCGCCCCCTGCTGACCACGCGGCAGATTCAGATGTTCCGTCAGCAAATAAGCATTGAGCAGGCTGACACCAGACAGCATCGCGATGCCGACGAAAGCAGCAACTAACTTCGTCAATACATGACCCGGCTGCACGCCAGGAGCCAGTTGAATCGGGCCCAGGGACTTGATCGCGACACTCTTTTCCATATTTCTTCTGACCGGCTCCCTCGTGATTGGCAGCGCGTTTATCTGCCGCGCCGGTTATCTATCTGGTTCATACGCGTCTTCCTGATCGCAAACACCATATTACTGGTACACGGACGTCCCGTCACTATCCACATCCAGTAACGTCCGGGGCCAATGCCTGCAGATACACACCGGGTTTGCTGGTTGCATGCCAAGATGACATCATCGCCACTCCCTCCGGATCTGCACATGCCAAGTAACCTGATGAACTATATAAAGAGATTACGACTGATCCAAATGATATCGGCGACCCTGCTGCTGGCGGCATGTGGCAGTAACGGCGTGATGACCAGCGCTGAGAAACAACCGGCCGGTGACGAGATTGTGCAACAAATCGAAGAACAGGTTGGCATTTACCCGGCAGAATTCCTGACAGCGTATGTCGACGCAGTTGGCCGACGACTTATTGCGGGTCTCGCAACGACGCCCTACTACTTTCGTTTCAGAATCATCGACCAGGGTGAGCCCAATGCTTTTTCAACAGCGAATGGTTACATCTACATATCGCGTGGACTGCTGGCACTGATCAATAGCGAAGACGAACTGGCCGGTATCCTTGCCCATCAGATCGTCCATGTTACCCAACGTCATCACATGCAACAGGATCGACGCGATAACCAGCCCGGCGTCCTGGTACTGCCCGGACAGATAATTAATAAGGTTGTTGCTGCGGATATCAGCCAGACCATAAAAGCTCAGCTTGGTGAAGCAGGCAAAGCACACACCGCCACCTATGATCTCGATCAGGAGAATCAGGCCGACCGTCTCGGCATGCAAATGGCCGCCCGGGCAGGTTATAACCCCATAGCTCTGGCGACCGCGCTGTACAACCTCGAACGGACCGTCAGGTTGTTGCCTGATGAGCAACACGAGTCTGCGTTCTTCACCAGTCATCCAACCACCCCGGAGCGTATAACCGACATCGAACGCGAGGCAGAAAATATTTTGTGGACGCCTGCACAGCCCTTTGCGCAAAGCAAACAGGACTTGCTGGATCGACTGAATGGACTGTCATGGGGTGCCAACAACCCGATGCAGGGGATCTTGCAAGATCAGCAATTCATGCAACCGGACATGGATATCTCGATTCAATTTCCAGCCGGCTGGAATGCAGTTAATACCCCAATTTTTGTCGGCGCATTTGCACCGAATAATCAGGCTCTGATCATTCTGGGCAGCGCAGAAAGACCCGGCTCTGTGGCAGAGGTTGCTGCTGACTTTCTTACTGAACTGAGTTCCGAAGAAGGTCTGGAACCAACTTCAACAGACTCCGTGGAACTGGATATCGGACCAGCCTATCTCGTTCAACTTGAGGATACATCGGGTGAACTACCGGCCAGCATCTACTACATGTGGGTCAATACCCGGGGCACAACATTCCGGTTTATCGCAGCAGGCACTGATTTATTTCGTGACCAACTCCGGGATACCGTTTTAAGCCTGCGCAACATGACCAGCGAAGAGAAAGCTTCGATTGCCAATGATCATATCCGTACCATTACAGCAAATGCCGGGGAATCGATTCAGGAATTATCCGAGCGAACCGGGAACCTGTTCTCACCGGAAATGACTACTGCCGTAAACGGACTGCCCGACATCACAACACTGAAACAGCATCAACTTATAAAAATCCTTTACAGGGAACCCTATCTTCGCTGAGCAAGCCATTCATAGCAGGCCTTTCAGCCTGATGTCTCGCCAATCCCGAACCGTCTGCAAATATAAGATGCTGTCATTATGATTGCGCCGCTAATGATCGGTTCACCGGCATTACCAACGATCCCGCCGGTCAAAGGATACGGTACGGCAAAAAATCCCAGCGCACCTATCGACCCCAGCGCCAGCCATTTCCAGCCGATTTTTACCCACAAATAAATACCAAATACGATGAGGAAATTCGACAGGGTTATCGCCGGAATTGGGGACATTTTTATTCCTGCCCCGATCGATGCGTCGGGACTGCAGGCCGTATAGTCCGCAATATGTGTTGTGTACCGCAACGTATCGGCAAAACATGACGGATAGAATGTTGTCGCCGAGAACAGCCACAGATCATGCGCAATGAAATAAGTCGCCAGCAAGCAGAAAGCCGCCATCACCCATTTCGGCTTTGCCCATCCAAATCCGGCTTGCCGCGCCATCGAACCGATCGCGATAAACGTCATCGGCAAACCTATATAGTGAGCAATGAACCGCACGGTATTCATTGCCAGCAATACAGGGCCTTCACCGAGGGTACTGCCGAGGCCAATTGTCAGGTTATCAAACCACATCAGCGTCAGTGGCACGGTAGCCAGAATAAGACCAGGGCAAGGATACCGGCGACACAAGCTGATGGCCCAGACCAACAGGGCCAGATCAACAACGGCAATTACCAGGTAGGCTAACGACAGCATCAAATACTCCAGTCAGGAAAGAGTTTCACGACAGTATCCCGTCACGAGAAGCTGTAACCGGACCGCAAAGAAGAAAGCCTGGCCGGTTATGTTTGTCTATTCATTATCCCAGGGGAACCGCCGGTAGGCATCGACGGCTGCCAGTGTCTTGCCGATCGTAGCGCTATCATCAAACACTGACACGATTAACTCTGCCAAATCTTCGCGAAAGATATAGCCAAATACATCCCGGTCTTCACTGAGTGTGCCATGACCAGTGCGTCGACCCGAACGTAAACCGCCAGGGCGAATAATCGTGTATTCGAGACCGCTCGCACGCAGATCCTCCTCCGCATGTGTTTTCAGCGGTATCGTTTTAGCCAGAAAGCGAGCCGACAGGGCCGGTACCGCAGCCAGGCTATCTCCGCTGCCGATTGAGGTAACGAGCACCAGGCGCCTGACCCCGGCTTGCATCGCGGCCTTGATGACATTTGCATTAGCCTGATAATCAGACGGTGGAACACAACTCAGGCAACCGATAGTCGTCAATACAGCCTCGTAATCACGGCCTTCGAACGCCGCTTGCACCGTCGCGATATCCATCGCATCGCCGACAACCAATTCCACACCGATTTTCTTAAGCTCCGTGGTATCCGATACAGGCCTGACAAATGCCGTGACATTTTCACCGCGCGCCTCCAGCAAGCGTGCAACCATCAATCCGGTATTACGTGTCGCACCAAATATCAGGATCGATGTGGCTTCACTTGTTATCGGCGTCTTTGACATTGGTCGCAGGTCAATCGCGTTGGTCGGCAAACTGGCCTCCAGGGTCAACGCAACGCCACCAATAACCAGTATCAGGAGCAGAAATAATGCGCCAATAAATCTCAGAAATATTTTCATACCCTATAACTCACTCAGTGGCTGGCCAGCGAGCCGGGATATTGCGCTATACCCGACAACGAACGCTCTTCATCAATAGTGTTACGTGCAACTATCACACCATCTTCCACACGCAGTTTGACGAATTCACCGTCAAAGAAATTACCAAGTAACAGGTAGCCCGGATCAATCGAGGGCGCGACAGCTGCCCAGCCCATACGATCCATCTTGATTTCACGGGTAATCTCACCTGAATACTGATTCAGGAGCACAACGGTGGTACCAGTACCAATGACCAGGTCACCGCCGGGCATTTGCGCCATGACCAGAAGCATGGATGGTGCATCCTCAACCTTACCGAAATCGGCCAGGTCCGACAGTTGCTGCCTGTTTTCGAGATCGTACTGCATGACTCGATTACCGGTCTCGGAAATATAAATCATGCGCTTGCCGTCATCTGTCAACACGGTACTGGTAACCCCGTGGATGCCCACCACCCCGCCATGAGTATCCGTCTCATACTCCTCGATAAATTTACCATCGGCACTAAAGCGCAGAATATTGCCGTGGCCGATCACCTTATCGCCCGGCAGGAGATTGAAATGGGTGGTATTAAAGGAAATGCTGGTCTTGCTACCGATCAGATGTTCAGCGAACAACAAAGTGCCATCCGGAGCAAACGTAACACTGCTAAATGGTCGTTGCGCAAAAGACCTGATCGGTTTCTGCTTGGCATTTGTATCAATCTCAATGACCTGCCATGAAATTGGCGCAGAACCCCACAACGTTCCATCCGGGCCAAATGTCAGGCCACCAATTTTATGCGTTGTTTCCGCAACCCATAACACGCCCTTGAATTTTAAATCAGCGTCAAACTGTAACAGGCGACCGGTGCCGGCATGATCATCATCAGGCACATCCATGACCGTTGCTGCCACAAAAATATCACCGGCGGCAAATGCACCAGCCGTTGAAACCCGCTCATCTCCGGCTTGCACGGTTGTCACCGTCAGCAGCGACACTGTTGCAACAAAGATCACCATCACTGTTGATAAAATTCGTTGCCCCCAACTCAAATCATTCATGAGTACCCCCATATCTACCTTGCTCAAGTCTGTCATACATCTGATTTACCGAAAATTGCGACGCTACCCTCTGTCTGAACATTGAATCTGCGGCAGTTCTTGTGGGCCGCCAAAGCTCCAGATGTAGTTCTTCGTCACGCGTTCTGCCGGGTCAATAAAGCCATTGCCGTTACTGTCACAGAAATACTGCAAAGGTTTGCTGGCTGGTAGTTCATTGGGCGCCCAGCCGGTTGACTCCCCGGTCAGATTTACGAGCTGCGACGATTCAGGGTCGTAAGTCCCAATAACATCACCTTCGACAATAACACCCACAACTGCTCCAGCCTTCCCGGACCCCGATACCATGCCCGTTGCATAACCGTTCGCCACGATACCCTTGTTGCGTCCGACCAGGCCGCCCACAGCATCAACGCCGCTGACATCTCCTGTCGCATAGCCATTACGCACGATGCTTTGCGAGTTGAAACCAACCAACCCACCAATGTTGGTCGAGTCACCGAGGACGCGTACGGCAGCGAAGCTATTCCTGACTTTCGCATCGGTATTGACGCCAACCAGTCCGCCAATGTCGTTGCTGCCCTTGACGGTACCAGCAGCATGGCTGTCCAGCACACTGCCGAAAGTGTTCAAACCGACCAGCCCGCCGATACCGCGTATCCCGCTGATTTCAATAGAGGTTTCACTGCTGAACACTGCACCGGTCATATCACCGACGAGGCCACCACCCGCCTGCCTGGCATTAACACGCCCGGAATAATAACCCCTGTAAACGAGGCCGCCGCTGCCGCCGACCAGGCCGCCGATCGCCATCATGCCACTTGTCTCACCGGAAGCCGAGCAAAAATACAACGTGCCGAAATTTGACCCGACGATTGCGCCAACACCTGCACGACCCGCTACACGAGCATTCTCCAGCGACAGGTGCATAACGATACCGGATGCACCGAGCACACCAAACAGACCAACGCCGCCGCGTTCCGGCGCACTTATCGACAGGTTACGGATGACATGTCCGCGTCCGTCGAATACCCCCGCATAACCGAATTGCCCCATCGTGCGCATACAGTTACCGGTTGGCCCGCAGTTGCCAATTGGCTCAAACTCGATACCAGCCGCATCGAGGTCGGTCATGAGCTGGTAAGAACGGTTACGCCGATCCTCAAACGACAGCGTGGTCCTGGCGCCATCTGCCGTACCCAGCGTCGCGATCGCCGCCAACTGCTGGATATTGCATATCTCGTAATAACCATCCTGATTGCGATCAGCCACGAATTCCCCGGCTGAGGTCGGCGCTGCATCATATCGATCAGCCAGACCGTCGTTATCAAGATCACGGTCTACTGGCATATCTTCAGGTGCGCGGCACAGGTCAGCACTTAAATCCAGCTGTCGATGCTGTTCATAGTCACGAACTCGAGCCAGCATGCTGATAAATTCCGCATCGCGTTCACCATAATTGAAACGCATCGCCATACCGGGACCGCCGGGCCCTCCTGGCGGTTCGGATTTCTTCGCACTTTCTTTCTGATCGGGCGCAGTTACTGCTTTCTGAGCCGCAAAATAAGCGGCCATGTCCTCAAGTTCCTGCTCGCTCTTGTCAAGGACCGCACCACTCATCAAAGAATTCGGCCGTGTACCATCAACGTAAGCCTTCAGCGCAAGTAATAGATACTGCTCATGCTGTCCACCGATCTTCGGGTTGACCGGCGAAGGACTATTGCCATCGACACCATGGCAGGCGAAACACTGTGTCGCAAGTTGCTTACCACGCACCGGATCTCCGGCAGAGAAAGCAGCCTGAGCAAACATCTGCATGAACAATACAATCGAAACCATGCCGATGGTTATTGAAAATTTCGCCATTCCTGAACCCTCCTGCCAAGCAAGTCAGGCGCTACCCCCCTGACGATTCGCGATTTTACCGTATGGGACTGATTTTTCCTTTCTTTCTTGCTCTGCGAATCCGCCATGCAATAAAACCCACTGCCAACCGGGTGACAGGATTCATTGGCACATCGGTATAGTAATTCGCTTCTAACCAGCCACGCTCAGACCAATAACGATAATTTATGGTTGTTTGTATAGCATTTGTCATGACCTGCATAGCGCGAAAATTGATCAGAGTAGCGAAATCCGGTGATTGCTGATCTGCTTTGACAATGCCCGTTAAAAACTTTTCTACCATATCCTGAGTCGCAACAGCAACTTTCTCCTTATATATCTCACGCTGCATCTGTGATG
The DNA here is from genome assembly GCA_002688175.1 of Chromatiales bacterium. Taxonomy (GTDB): domain Bacteria; phylum Pseudomonadota; class Gammaproteobacteria; order Steroidobacterales; genus SMWD01. The sequence goes on along the minus strand of NZCC01000053.1, from coordinate 3,007 downwards.
ACGATATACCCAGTCGCCCAACGACATCGCACCCCCAGGCAGCGGCAGTACTTTGCAGGAAATCCAGCACCACCTTGTGACCTCCGCCTGAAGCCGCCGTGACGACAATTGCTTTTTTGCCGAAAAAACTTGGCCGATTGCGCTTGAACATAAAATATTCACAAAAGTTTTTCATCAGCCCGGTTACATTAAATGTATACACAGGCGCGGCCAATGCAATACCGTCCGCTTCTTCAATTTTTTTTACCAGCGGGCCAATTACTGAAAATTCCGGACAGAACTCCTCACCGTCTCGAACACAGGACAAACAGCCATCGCAGAATGGCAGTCCAATCCGCTGCAGGAATACATATTCAAACTGCGTTGGCTGCAAAGCATTCATGCACTCCTCAATGAGCCTCAGTGTCTTGAAGCTGTAGCTCTCTTCATTTCGGTATGAACCAACAATGGCCAGTATTTTAAGTTGCTGCATTTTTGCAATTCGCTATTGACAATAGCCCTTCTGACCAGGAATTCTACTGCGAAGATAGGCATAGAGCTGTTTACCGTCAATCTACCCTGACAACCTCCCCGTACAGCGGATTCCGGATAAACTCGGGATATGACTGTTATTATTCATATTTGCTATCGATCCGATAGCTTACTCAAGGAGCACACAAGATGCGTCTGGTGATAATAGTTCTGTTCAGCCTGCTCATCCCTGGTATAGCGTCAGCGGAAAATGACGACAGTCTGTCGGCTGATATTCAGGCCTTCCTCGATGTCTACGCCGAAGCATACAACCGGCAGGATTACGACACCTTGCTTGGCATGTGGGATCAGGACTATCAGCACCCGATTTATATGGCAGAAGAAGTCGACCCACCCATGCATGGCTGGCAGCGGATCAGGGCATATTTCAATCCAAAACCGGGCTTTACGGTACTGGACGGAATTCGTAACGAGTATTCAGAGGTACGTGCAAATTACCTCACCGATGACCTGGCTATTGCAACCTACAAACTGCGTTTTGATATCAAGGTCAAACGTCAAAAAGCTTTGTCCAGCTGGGACCGGGTCATGGCTGTCTTTCACCGCAAGGATGGTAAATGGAAGCTGATGGCTTACACGGAAGCACCGATGTCACCCCTGACGATGGTGCGTAAAATGCTGCAGGAACAGGTACCGAATGATTTCTCAGATTACATTAAAACTCAAAAAGAAGACGCTGCCCCGTAAATAGCCGTCAATCGATATACTCGGCAAAAAACTGGTTCAGACAACGATTTTCGGCATCGTGCTGGCGGCGTAATTCGCGAAACCTGACCAGCCGCTGGCCATAAGCATCGTGCGCATGACGCGGCAACATCCCACGCGTCTGATTGAATAACGGGATACCGTCGAATCTGGCCGCAAGATCTGCAAAGTCGAGCAGAAAATTATCCCAGCCGTCCATATTCGTAGAACGCAGATTGAGCGCAAACAAAGCCTGATCATGGCTCGGCGACAGTAGCGCACTTTGATCGTGACCAATTCGGTAGACTATACCCGGCAGGTCGCAGCGAAACCCGGTCACCTTATAGTGACGCAAACAAAATTCCCGATAGGCATAAACCACCTGTGCAAACCGGGCGGCGGGGAACAGCCAACTGCTGTAAGTGACCGACGTCGCTTGACGTAATTTCCTGAATTGCCCGGTTTGCTCCATTGCATTGCTGCCGACGACAGACAAGCGCTTATTGACGAGCCTCTGAGCTGCCGCACTAAAGCCATCGATCAGCGGATCACGGAGCTTGCTGATTGGCACAATCCTGCCGACCGAATGCACAAAGTCTGGAATTGCCTTATTACAGGCCCAATCTCTGATCTTCCATGGCAGCAAGCTGCTTTGCTGATCGCCGTTGCCGGCAAATCTCAACTCGACAAAAGCGCGGTTGCGAAACGGCAACAGGAATATCTTGACGCCGGCCCTTACCTCGGACATATCCGGGATGAAGCGCATCAACTCACTGAATGCAAATTCCCGATTACGAATGGCATACGGACGTATCGGACGGATTTTCAGCGTTACGGTGCAAACCACACCAAAGAGCCCATAACCTTGCCGCACTGCGCGTAACAACTCAGGCATGTCTTTACCAACTTCAATCTCCCTGCCCCGTGGCGTCACCAGCGTTAAATGGATAACCGACGCAGCAAGATGTCCCGCATCACCCGGAATATCAGCTGAAAGTGATCCACTGCTAATCACCCCTCCCACTGTTCGTTCCGGGTATTCATAACCACCAACAAGTTCCAGCCCATCTCTGGCCAGTCGATCGGCCAGCGAACGCAACTGCATACCGGCGCCAACCCTGACAGTATCTGCAGAAATTCGACTGAAGCTCTTCATTGCCGTCATATCGAGCAACGTTCCATGTGTGCTCGCATTTCGCGTGCTGCCACTATTTGAACCAACTGCGCGTACCGGTCCGGGATAGTGCCGGGGCTCTTTCAAAATAGCGATGACATCATCAATAGATTTCGGACAAACCGAAACGACCGAAGCCTGAATCTGCGTACGCATTCTGGACTTGCTGATGATCTTACGTGGCATGTTTGCTGACTCCGTGCTTAATAGAGTTGTCACCGACCGGGACGGTTGCACGGACATAAAAGGACAGGCCTTTTTTTCTGGCAACCCCGCTATCGTAGAACTGAGTTCCGTAGACCGGTGGCTTTGTGTCCCCGGCTTTCACCGGGTATACCTTTATTCAGAAAGTGAAATATGTAGCAACTCCCTGAGCAAGACAAGCAAATCGGTATTTGCTGAATATTGCGACACAACCAACCCCGACATTTTATGCAATAAGAGTCGATCTGGCGGGGCACACACGCGGGAACAAGTAATTATGTCTGTACTGGATGACACACGCCGGATGCATGCCTTTACATTAAGGAAAATACTGTTGCGCATAAATTCCGCTTTCCGCCGACGGAACCAGGCAGGCTATAACCCTGCCTCCGGTCCACTCAATGCCGATAACAT
>NZCC01000052.1 GCA_002688175.1 Chromatiales bacterium | reverse complement strand
ATATTAATCCCATATTTAGAGCCATCGCCGACCCAATCACGAATCTGACTACCCCGCCAGGCCAGATTTATAACGATGTCACGAATACCGCCGCGTACCAGCGCCGCGAGGTGATAATCGATCAGCGGTATGCCGTTGACCGGCAATAGTGGCTTGGGCTTCACGTCGGTGAGTGGACGCATACGTTCGCCCCGACCGGCGGCAAGAATCATCGCTTTCATTCGTATAGTGTAAGGAAAACCCGCCTTTTTTGAATCACCCGTCGCCAAATAACCAACCAAGAAAATAATCGTTACAAAAATTCCTTCCAGCTACATTTTTCTTATAATCAACCCTTCTTGTGCTCTCGCATGCCCGGTAAGCCCAGTTGCGAAAATTCTCACTTACCCTTTTTGCGTGTCTGCCAATTATGGCAGGCACTGTGACCGCCGAAGAACGTACTCCGGTTGAGGTTAATAATGGTGATGCCCCAAACTGGGGTGAGTGCCGGGTACCCGATCCTCCGCCATTCGAATTACCGGACGAGAATGTACCGGATGATGAGTTGGCGGTTTTCAGTGGCAGAGCGGAACTCAAACTCGATGGTAATGCGAGTTTCAGTGACAATATATCCCTCGTCAGCGGCAACCGGCTGCTGACTGCTAAGGGTGCAAGCTATGATCGTGAGTCCAGCGTATTCTCTGTAACGGGCGAGGTCGAATTCCGTGACCCACAAACCAGGATAAGTGCCAAAAGGGGTGAATTTAACCAATATTCACAGGAACTCCGCTTCGATGAAGCCGAGTTCCAACTGTGGTCTGTTCCTGCACGCGGCACGAGTGAATACATCAAGGCGGAAAAAAACGGCAAGCTGCGCCTGAACAAGGTCAGTTACACATCATGCCCCGAAGGTAATAACGGTTGGCTGCTGAAAGCAAGCAAGATTCGCATAGACCAAACCCGGGGCATCGGTACCGCAAAAAATGCCCGACTCGAATTCAAGGGCATACCCTTTCTGTACCTGCCCTATATTTCTTACCCGGTGACGAATGAACGCAAGTCAGGCTGGCTGATTCCAAAGATAGGCTCAAGTCAGCAACGGGGCCTTGATGTTGAAATTCCGTATTACTGGAATATCGCACCCCGGTACGATGCAACATTTACTCCCCGTTACATGTCAAAACGTGGAACCCAGCTGAATACTGAGTTTCGTTATCTGAAGGGACATAGTGACGGCGTCATGACCGGTGAAATTCTGCCCAATGATGACGTCACAAACCAACACCGCGCACTGGCTGCATGGCAACACACAACTAACTTCAGCAGCAATTGGCGGGGACGAATCGATGCGACTCACGTATCGGATTCAGCCTATTTTGAGGAATTGTCATCCGGACTGGGCAATACGAGTCAGACTCACCTGCAACGCCGGGCAGATCTAGAGTTTTTTAATAACACCTGGTCGGCCCTGTTGCGGTTTGAGGATTACCAGACAATAGATGACGCGATCACTGTCGCTGACCGCCCGTATACGACCCTGCCGAAACTGACGGTTCGCGGCTATAAGTCGAAGGGATGGCTCGGACTTGAATATACACTTGATACTGAAATATCGTATTTTGATCACGAAACCGGTGTAAAGGGCTTACGCGAACATATTCAGCCGGAGATTGCTCTGCCCAGACAGTGGCAATCAATTCATATTGAACCAGCCGTTGCTTTCGACTACACGGCCTATCAGTTGAACGATATTGCACCCGGGGCTACCGATACCCCCAGTCGCGCGGTGCCGATATATAGTATCGACGCCTCCACAGTATTCGAACGGCTGACAACCAAACGCGGCTGGCTGCAAACCCTTGAACCGCAGTTGCTGTATACCTACATACCCTTTCGCGACCAGACTGATCTGCCGGTTTTTGACACGATTGAGCCAGACCTTAACGTCGTCCAGTTGTTCAGAAAAAACCGTTTTGTTGGTTACGACCGACTTGGCGATACCAATCAATTGAGCCTGGGAATTACGACACGATTAATTGATGCGGACGACGGTGATGAATTCATGAGTGCGACGATCGGCCAGATTTTGTATTTCAATTCCCTCGACGTCACATTGCCGGATGGCCTGCCCAGTGACAGCAATTCTTCTGATTACCTGTTCGAGTTTGGCCTTAAATTTTACGAGAACTGGCGGATGCGGCTGGGCTACCAATACAACACCGATTCGAAAAAATCGAAGAAAACCGAGGTACGCCTGAACTATCGTGCCAGCGATTTGAAATTGGCCAATGTGTCATACCGGTTTCGAGGCAATACACTTGAGGAAATCGATGTTTCCGCCGCGTGGCCGATTACCGAACACTGGCGTCTCGTCGGGCGCTATGACCACTCGATTCTCGACAAAAAAGCCCTGGAGCGTTTTGTCGGTTTCGAGTACGACACATGCTGCTGGTCGATTCGCGGCATCTGGCAGCGTAGCCTGACGAACCGGACCGGTGAATCTGACACATCCTTTTCTGTGCAGCTTCTGCTCAAGGGCCTTGGGGACAATACGAGCGCTGCCGACCGCTGGCTAGACCGTGGTATTCTTGACTATTACTAATTTGCTGTACTCACGGTGGCCATTGCCACAGGCAATACAAGAGTTTATCAATGCTTAAGTTATTTCAATTACTGTTAGTTATTTGTCTGCTCCATTCGGCATCGCTGATGGCCCAGACGCTGGATCTGAGCAGCACCGGTGAACTGCTTGATGGCATCGCTGCCACTGTCAACGATGGCGCGGTTCTGAAGAGTGAAGTTACCCAGGAACTCAAGCGGATCATAGACAACCTGAATGCACAGGGCACCCAGGTTCCGCCAACCAGCAAACTCGCACCACAGGTTCTGGAACGGCTGATTATCAAGCGCATCCAGCTGCAGAGAGCCGAACGTGTCGGCATTCAGATCCCTGATGAACAACTAAACATCACCCTCGCCAACATTGCCCAGCGTAACAATGTTTCGTTATCAGAGCTGCCGGCAATGCTTGCCGGTCAAGGCATCGAATACACGAGTTTTCGCAGCGAGATGCGTGAACAGCTTGCCATCGATCAATTACGTCAACGTGACGTCATCGCACGAATTAATGTCACCCCGCGTGAACTGGATGAACATCTTGCACGACAGGCAGGACGCGCAACACAGAACGAAGAGTTCAAGCTTTCACATATTCTTATTTCAATTCCAACTGACGCCACGGTAGACAATATCGCGGCCGCAGAACGCGAAGTATTCTCAATTCTTGAACGTGCACGTAGCGGCGAATCTTTTGCTGAACTCGCGATCGCAACTTCTGATGGACAGAGTGCATTGCAGGGCGGTGATCTGGGTTGGCGACGCGGTAATGAACTGCCAACATTATTTATGGATATCGTGCCAAAACTCGAGCCCGGACAAATCAGTGAACCGACGCGTAGCGCGAGTGGTTTCCACCTCATCCAGCTCGATGAAAAGCGTGGCACAGACCCAATTCTGGAGCAACAGACGCATGCCCGGCACATCCTGATCACCACCAATGAAGTGCTCGATAATGACGCAGCGCGACAGAAACTGGTAGCAATCCGTCAACAGATCAGTGACGGTGATGACTTCGAGGCTGTCGCTACCGTCATGTCCGAAGACCCGGGCTCAGCTGTAAACGGTGGCGATCTCGGCTGGAGCGGGCCGGGAGTCTTTGTGCCGGAATTCCAGGCCGCCTGCGATGCACTTGAACCGGGTGAGATCAGCGAACCATTCAGGTCACCGTTTGGCTGGCATATTGTCCAGTTAATCGATCGCCGCGTGCAGGACATGACCGAAGAAGTCGAGCGACGTGAAGCAATCATGGCTATTCGCAACAGTAAACTCGAAGAAGAAACAGAGTTATGGGCACGGCGTCTGCGCGATCAGGCGTTTGTCGAATACAAACTATAGCCCGAATGCACACACTCGGGCAGCAACCTGACCTGCCATGCAATCCCTGGTTCCACGCATAGCAATTACGGCCGGTGAACCATCCGGTATCGGGCCGGATATCGTCATCGACCTGGCTGAGCGTGGCTGGCCAGCCGAGCTCGTGGTCATCGCTGACCCGAACCTGATCGCTGATCGAGCCCTGCAACTCGGCAAGCATATCGAAATTCACCCCTATGACGTGCAAGCACCGGCGGCAGCAAACCAGCCTGGTCGGCTTATCGTTACCGGAGAACCATTGGGCACAGCATGCGCAACGAGTCGCCTTGATCCGACCAATGCCGAATACGTCATAGCCACACTGAAACGCGCCTGTGCCGGCTGCCAAAGCGGTGAATTCATGGCCATGGTCACGGCCCCGGTAAATAAAGGTGTCATCAATGATGCAGGCATCCCGTTCTCGGGCCATACCGAATTTCTTGCCGAACAAACCAGTGCCACACAGCCTGTCATGCTGCTCGTCGCCGACACATTACGCGTCGCGCTCATGACGACACACCTGGCCTTGAAGGATGTTCCGGCCGCCATTACCGGCGAACTGATCCAGCGGGTTTTCAAGTTGCTACACCTTGGCCTGGTGTCTTATTTCGGTATTGAATCACCACGCATCATCGTACTCGGCCTGAACCCACATGCCGGAGAAGCGGGATACCTGGGACAAGAAGAAATAAATATTATTGAACCTGCGCTCACAAAACTGGCTACCGCCGGATATCAACCCATTGGCCCACTGCCAGCCGACACCGCATTTACTCTGACACACCTGTCACGGGCAGATGCGGTACTCGCGATGTATCACGACCAGGGACTGCCCGTGTTAAAAAATAATGGCTTCGGCAAAGCCGTCAACGTCACCCTTGGCCTGCCGATCATTCGCACTTCTGTCGATCACGGCACTGCACTGGACCTGGCCGGCACCGGGCTCGCCAAGCCGGACAGCCTGTATGCAGCGCTCTCACTCGCCATCGAGATGGCGAGCAACTCCTCCCCATGAACAGCCAACCGCCGCGCAAGCGATTCGGTCAGCACTTTTTGCATGACCAAAATATACTCAACAAAATTATCAGGGCAATCCTCCCACAGCCAGGCCAGCATTTTGTCGAAATTGGCCCCGGTCGCGGTGCAATGACAAGCCTGCTCATCAAATCCATCGAGGCGCTGCATGCCATTGAGATTGATCGTGATCTGGCCGCCGCACTTCCGGATTTGATCACGTCACCGAAACTGACCGTCCATGAAGCTGACGCCCTGAACTTTAACTTCGCCAGGCTGAAACCGGGCGATGCCCCGCTCCGACTGGCCGGCAACCTGCCCTATAACATCTCAACACCGCTGCTGTTTCACATTCTCAGCTACAACGAATTATTTTCAGACATTCATATCATGCTGCAGAAAGAAGTAGCCCAACGCATTGCAGCCAGTCCTGGCAGCCGGACCTACGGACGCCTGAGTGTCGCAATCGCGGCACGCTGCGAAATCGAAACACTGTTCCATATTAAGCCCGGCTCATTCACACCACCACCACGAGTTGAGTCATCATTTATCTGCCTGCGCCCCGATACAGCCAGGCGAACCCGGATCGTGCAGCATGATGCCTTTGACCAGGTCGTAAAACAGGCGTTCGGCCAGCGCCGCAAACAACTGAGCAATGCACTCGGTGAACTGCTGACCGCCGCACAGATTAAATCTGTCAATGTCGACCCGGGAACCCGCGCAGAACAATTAACCGTTGAGGAATTCATCGCCCTCGGCAACCTGTATGCTGAACACATCAGGGCGCACCGCACAGGTTAAAATCAGCTATGAGCAGGCCATCCATCCAGATTGACGTCAAGGCTAATTATCTTGCAGATCAATCAGATACGGACGACAAGCGGTATGTGTTTGCCTACACTGTCACCATCCGCAATACCGGCAAATTCCCGGTACAACTGCTGACCCGATGCTGGCTGATCACAGACGCAAGCGGCAAGGTCCGCGAGATCCGTGGTGATGGAGTCGCAGGTGAACAACCCCGTATCAGACCCGGAAAATTCCACCGCTATTCAAGCCTGTCGGTCATTGCCACACCGGTCGGTACGATGGAAGGCAGTTACGGCATGATAGATGCCGACAACGAAAATTTTTCGGTATCAATTCCCATCTTCAGACTCGCTGTGCCCGGTATATTGAATTAATGGCTATCTTCGCGATAGGCGACATACAGGGTTGCTACGATGAACTCGCCCGCCTCATCGACAAACTTAAATTTGACCCAGCTTGTGACGAACTATGGTTCGTAGGTGATCTCGTCAACCGTGGGCCGCGCTCACTCGACGTATTACGCTTCGTTCACAGTCTCGAACATTCATCAACCGTGGTACTCGGCAACCATGATCTGCACCTGCTGGCAGCACGTGAACTCCCGGACCGCGCCGACAAACCACTGCGCAAGATTCTTGCTGCCCATGATGCCGATGAACTACTGCACTGGTTACGTCATCTGCCACTCGTACATTACCGCCCAGACCTCAACACCCTGATGGTACACGCCGGAGTTCACCCGAGCTGGGATCCACTGATGACCGTCAGCCTGGCCCGCGAAGCAGAACAGATCTTACGTGGCAAGAAATACCGGAAATTCCTGCGAGCCATGTACAGTGACAAGCCCAGGCGCTGGTCACCCGATCTCACCGGCACCAAACGAATCAGGTTCATTATTAATTGCTTAACCCGGATCCGCTTCTGCCACCCGAAAGGAAAACTTGATTTCATTCAGAAAGGACCGCCCAAGAAAGACGTGAAACCGCTCATGCCATGGTTCGACTTTCCAAACCGGGCGAGCCAGTCAGTACGCATCGTCTGCGGCCACTGGTCCTCACTCGGCCTGATAAACAAACCCGAAATACTGATGATCGATACCGGCTGTGTCTGGGGGCGCGAATTAACGGCCGCAAGAATTGACGGACCGATCAAGATTGTCAGTGTCAACGCCAAAAAAACCAAATAACGAACCACCAACCCGTCCGACAACGAACCACCAACCCGTCAAGGCCTTTTCCGTCATAT
>NZCC01000051.1 GCA_002688175.1 Chromatiales bacterium | reverse complement strand
CCAGCTCAGGTCAAGTTACGCTGACGGTGACTGATGATGGCATTCCCTCCGCTTCAGACACCGAAATGTTTGCCATTGCCGTCACTGCCGTCAACGACGGGCCGCAGATCACCACCACTGCCACCACAACGGCGACGGAGGATATTGAGTACAGCTATACACCGGCTGCTGTTGATGAGGAAGATGACAGCCTAACCTGGACTTTAAGCAACGCCCCGCAAGGGATGACGATTGAGGCCGAGACAGGTGCCATTAACTGGACGCCGCTGGAAGGGGTGGCTACTTCCGGTCAAGTTACGCTGACGGTGACCGACGACGGTAGTCCTTCTGCTTCAGATACCGAAGTGTTCACTGTTGCCGTCACCGCTGTCAACGACGGGCCGCAGATTACCACCACGGCACCCACCAGCGCCGCCGAGGATGTGGAATACAGTTATGCAGTTGGCGTCAGCGATGTTGATGATGCCAATAACGGCACCGATCTAACCTTCAGTCTGACGGCGGCACCCACAGGTATGGTGGTATCCAGCACAGGCGTAATTAGCTGGACGCCGCTGGAAGGGGCGACCAGCTCAGGTCAAGTTACGCTGACGGTGACTGATGGTAGTGAGGATGATTCCGAAGCGGCTACTGAAGTGTTTACCATTACCGTCAACGGCGCGCCGCAGATCACCACCACTGCCACCACAACGGCGACGGAGGATATTGAGTACAGTTATACACCGGTCGCCGTTGATGAGGAAGATGACAGCCTGACCTGGACCTTAAGCAACGCGCCGGAAGAGATGACAATTGAGGCCGAAACGGGTGTCATTAGCTGGACGCCGCTGGAAGGGGTGACCAGCTCAGGTCAAGTTACGCTGACGGTGACTGATGATGGCATTCCCTCCGCTTCAGACACCGAAATGTTTGCCATTGCCGTCACTGCAGTTAATGATGGGCCGCAGATCACCACCACTGCTACCACCACGGCCACCGAGGATGTGGTGTATAGTTACACGGTTGGAGTCAGCGATGCGGATGATGCCAATAATGGAACTGATCTAACCTTCGCTCTGACCTCGGCCCCCACAGGAATGGTGATATCCAGCACGGGAGTGGTTAGCTGGACGCCGTTAAACGGGGTGACGACCAGTGAGGCGGTAACCCTGACGGTTGCCGATGGGGGCGAGGATAGCGCCACCTCAGACACGGAAGTGTTTACCATTGCCGTCACTGCCGTCAACGACCCGCCGCAGATTACCACCACGGCACCCACCAGCGCCACCGAGGATGTGGAATACAGTTATACACCGGCTGCTGATGATGAGGAGGGCGGCAGTTTGACCTGGACCTTAAGCAACGCGCCGGAAGAGATGACAATTGAGGCCGAAACGGGTGTCATTAGCTGGACACCGCTGGAAGGGGTGACCACCTCAGGAGAAGTCAGCCTGACGGTGACTGATGATGGCATTCCCTCCGCTTCAGACACGGAAGAGTTTACCATTGCCGTCACTGCCGTCAACGACCCGCCGGTTGTCCAAAGCGAAATCGACGATTTAAATACGGATGAAGATAGCGAAGAGATTGTGGTTAATTTAAGTGGCACATTCAGCGACGTGGAGGTAGCAGTTGGCGAACAATCCCTGAGTCTGACGGTGGCCCACAACCAGCCGCAACTTTTGGCGGCTGTGATTGACACCAATAATCAGTTGTCGCTCACCTTCGAGCCCAACCGATTCGGTACAGCCGAAGTTACGGTTACGGCAACCGACACGGAAGGTGGAACCGCCTCGGATGTCTTTAATGTAGTGGTAACAGCAGTCAACGATGCGCCCATAGCCACATTGACAACGTTAACTGAGACTCTAAACGAAGATGGCTTGGCTCACATAGATCTGCTGCCCGTATTTTCCGACGTTGATGGAGATACGCTTACTTACCAGTTTTTCTCCCCGCAAGAGCAAGGGTGGGTAGACCAGCCGGTCGGAAATCACGGTACCGCCACTATGAATGGTGAGTTGCTACAATACTCGCCGGCACAAAATTTCTCTGGCAGCGACACCATACTTGTTCGAACCACTGACGGTGAAAAGAGTAGCAACACCGTTACCCTGGGGTTGACAGTGACAGCTGTTAATGATGCGCCTATCGCCATAGACTCCACACATGAATGCCTGGAAAACCAATCCACCAGCGTTCAACTTTATAGCGAAGATGTTGAAAGTGATGACCTGATCTACACTTTAATGACTTTACCTGCGGCGGGGCCACTGTATCTAGGCCAAGACAAGATTGAGCAAGCCCCCTACTCAACGGAGGCCATTGCCACCCCCCCCCAATTTGTCTACCAACCGACAACCGACTTTATTGGACTGGACCGTTTCACCTTTTCGGTTAAAGACGGAACCAGTGAGAGCAACACTGCCACCGTCACATTGGACGTGAGTAACGTCAACCAGGCACCAGTGGCGGCTGATGGCACGTTATCCGTGTTAGAAGATAGCACTGATAACGTTTTACAGTTGACGGCGAGCGATGATGGCAGCGGTACGCTTCTCTACCAGTTGGTGACCTATCCGGCACATGGGGTATTGAATGGGCCGTTGCCGGAGTTGACCTATAGCCCCCAAGCCAACTATGACGGCAGTGACAGTTTCACCTTCTCTGTCAACGACGGCACCCATCAGGGCAACACCGCCACGGTCCAAATCACCGTAACCGCGGTCAATGACCCACCAGTAGCTATCGACAAAGAGGTCTCGCTGCCAGAGGACAGTCAGGCAGTACCCATCAGGCTGGATGCCGGCGACGTTGAAACCAGCGATTTAGCCTATACAGTGGGTAAGCCCAGCCACGGTACACTGTCCGGCACTGCACCCGATATGACCTATACGCCCGATGACAACTACTTTGGAGATGATTCTTTTACCTTTACCGTCAATGATGGCACCGTCGATGGTGGTACAGGTGAGAGTCAAGTGGCTACCGTTAGCCTGACCGTGACGGCCGTCAACGATAGGCCGGTGGCCACAGCCAACGTGTTGTCGGTGGACGAAGATACCAGTCTGGAGATAACCTTGGAGGGCAGCGACATTGATAGTGAGCTCCTAACCTTCAGCCTGATATCCACACCTGTACACGGAACGCTGACCGGTGAGGCACCCGATCTGACTTATACACCTGAGACCAATTTCAACGGTCAAGATACTATCGTATTCAAAGTCGATGACGGCCAAACAGACAGCCAGAACGCACTAATCCGCATCACGGTGAATCCGGTCAACGATCTGCCGCTGGTAGCCGATCAGACGGTGGCCGTTGAGGAAGAAAAGACAGCTGTTATACAGATATCCGCTCCAGACGCTGACGGAGATACGGTTACCTTCCAACTGATCGACCCACCGGCCAACGGTCAGTTAGCGGGGGAAATTCCCTACCTGGTTTACCAACCAAAACCAGATTTCAGTGGCACGGATAATTTCACTTATCAGGTGCAGGACAGCAACAGCGAATTCAGTCAGTCGGCCACGGTGACCATTACCGTTACCAATATCAACGACCCCCCGGTGACCCAGGTCGGCCAACTGGAGACAACGGCCGGTAGCCAGGATGTACCTGTGGCTCTGGCTGTCAGTGATGTAGATGGCGACACCTTGACAGTTAACGTGGTTACAGCACCGGTAGGCGGTACGCTGGCCGGTTCAGGAACCGAACGGACCTATACGCCCAATACCGACTTTGTCGGCACCGATACCTTTACCTTCCAGGCCTCAGACGGTCAGTTGGAGAGCAATATTTCGACCGTCATCATCGAAGTCAAGGGCAGGCAACCGGGCGATGTACCGGTAGATGCCTGGAAAGCCTGGCAGATACAGCTAACCGCCAGCAGCCAGCAGGCGGAGGTAGCCTCTCAGAGCCTGGTGCTGGGGGTGGATCCAATTGCTACCGATCAGTATGATCACGGGCTGGATGTGGCCGCCCCACCATTGCCTGGTGCGCCTATCCTACTGAATATGTTCAGTCCCAGAAACTACGACAGTATCAGTCGACTGTCCAGCGATATCATTCAACCGTCTAATGAACTGGACTTCAACTGGCACGTCAGAGCGGATGAAAACGCTTTTACCTTGAATTGGAGCCTGTCGCAGGTACCCGCCCACTACCAGAGCATCACGCTAACCAACACGCTTAGCGGTCAGGAGGTCAACATGATGGATCAAGCCTCGCTGGCTCTGGATAAGGGCGCCTACCAGTTCAAAATCAGATTACTGCCATCACGTCTAGCTGAAATCGTCATCAAATCGGGCTGGAACATGATCTCCTTACCGGGTGACCCGCTGAATCCCGACCCTGCCGACATGCTGGGCGAAAATTCACAGGTGGTTCTACCCCTCTACCGCTGGAACCCGTCAAGCTTTAGCTACGAAGCAGTGGAAGAGGTCAGGTCCGGCCAGGGTTACTGGATATTATCTCTCAATCTGGAGGATGAAATCCTGCAGGTACCGGTTCTGCCCATCACCAGCTACCAGCAAGAGATGGCTTTGGGTTGGAGCATGATCGGCAGCGTCTGGGGAGAGGCCGACTTTACCGATCCTCAAGACGATCCTGACGGTTCGGTAGTGGGCAGCGCCTTCCAGTGGAATGCCAGCCGATTCACCTATGAGGCGGCGGACGTCTTCCAGACCGGTCACGGCTACTGGGTATTGGTACCGTTTCAGCAATGCCAATTGACTATTACCGCCAGCCCATCGGTCACGGCTGCACCAGCCGTGGTGGTCGATACAGCCAACACGGATTTACAACTACTGGACTTAACGGTAGTGACGGCGGATCAACGGCAACACCTGGCACTGGGTTGGCACTCGGCGGCTAAAAAGGGACTGGACGCTTACGATCAGGCACTGCCGCCAGAAGGTCCTGGACCTGCCGGATTGAAGGCGGCTTTCCAGATAGACGGCTTTCGACTGCAACGCCAGGTTCAGCCGGCTAAACTGGGCCAGACCTATCATCTGCAAATCGACAGCCCTGCCGATTTCAGCTTGAACTGGACTCAGGAGCAGATTCCAACCGGATTCAAGCTAACGCTGGAAACCGACCAGCAGTTGATCGACATTCAGCAAAGGCCGCGGTTGGATCTACCCGCCGGTTCGCATCAACTCATCTGGCGAGTGGTTGAAAAACCGTCGTTGGTTACCGAAACGCAACTGCTACAAAACTACCCCAACCCCTTCAACCCGGAGACCTGGATACCCTTCCAGTTGCACCAGGCCTCGGAGGTCAGCTTAACCATCTTTACTAGCCGGGGCCAGATCATCCGACAGATAGACCTGGGATTGAAAGCGGCCGGGGTTTATCAGGACACCCATTCGGCCATCTACTGGGACGGCCGAACAGAGCACGGAGAGACAGTGGCCAGCGGCATCTACCTCTACCAGATTAGGGCTGGCGACTACCGGCAAACGCGCAAGATGGTGATTTTGAAATGACCAGACTAATTTTCACTTCAGTTTTTTCGCATTTAACAGTGAGTAACCAGAATCAACAGCAAACAAGATTCCAAAGCCTTACAGGCTTATCAACGGAGGATTCAGAAATGAAATTTAACCAATGGTTAACAACTTTAGGCATCTGTTTCGTCATCTTTGTCGGATTGTCGTTTCAACCGGCATTGGCCCAAATCGATCGGCACTACGGTGATGGATCAGATGGTGATCTGACCGTTACCTCTACCACGTACACCGATTCGATCAAAACCACAGTTTCGGGCACTAACTCGTCTGGACAGAACACCTTAACTGTGGTCAGTTCGTCCGGTTTCGAAGCCGGCGACGAGATCTTGATTATCAGTAGCCTGGGGAGTAGTGCAGGTAAATACGAGACCCAAAGGGTAGCCCTAATTGAAGGTGCACGATTTACCTTTCACACCAATCTGAACCACAGTTACGATAATTCAAGTGATGCCGTACATCAGGTGATTCGGGTGCCGCAATACGAAACGGTGACCATCAACAGTGGCTCTTTGACCTGTGCAGATTGGAACGGTACCAACGGCGGGGTCGTTTTCTTTCGTGCCAATGATGAAGTGATCATTAATAGTGGAACTATCAACGCCGATTACAAAGGCTATCGAGGCGGACAATACACTTCCGGTCAAGACAGCCCACGACACTCAGGTGAGGGCACTATGGGTCAAAAGAGTGAGACATCGCGAACAAGAGGAGAAGCTCTTAGTAATGGTGGTGGAACACCGCATTACTATGCTG
>NZCC01000050.1 GCA_002688175.1 Chromatiales bacterium | reverse complement strand
GAATCAATACTGAGAAACAGACAAAGGATCAAACGAAACACCCTTGCAGAACGTCGTTTGCATTATCAACGGCATGCTGCGTAAGATGAAAACCGATGAACAGAACACTCCCTTAAATTAGATGCTCAGCTGTTCCATTTGCTTGACGACGGACACAATATCCAGAACGTCATATTGGCAATGCAACAAAAACGGTGAGCAAATGCTTTTAACCCAGTCAAGTTTTGTGGGTTCCATGCCAAGAAGTTTCTTGTATTTTTCAAAAGTCGGAATTAACGGCCCGTAATCGATATCAGGTAAGGTCGGGCTTATATCCAAAAGAGCAATAGACTTATTCGCATTGCCGCCTAACTGGAAGGTAAAAATTGGCACATTAAAATCGGGTTGTGGAAAGGTTACGATAACATTGCCACTTAATTTCCCCCGAATTGAATATTCTTCGAGGAGGACTGTTGCCATCTTCTCCGCACTGAAAATATCGGAGATAAGAAATGTATAGGTATCCGCTTTCTTTCGGTTTGAGAAGAATTGAAAATAATCATCCATAGACAGATGATCTTCAAACTGCTCATAAAAGAACTTAAGTGGGCCGGATTTATTGAGTTGCGGAATAGTCATTCGAATCGCTTGCTGTTTTGGCCAGTTAGAGAGCGGTTAGTATACTTGTTCAAGGGGTTGCTTAACTCAGGCTGAAATATATCTGAGTAGGTAGTGCTACTTATCGCCCCGGCTTAAGGCACCACTAGCACCGAATATCCAGATTAGCGATCGAGGGCAGACAGGTCGGGCCGCTGGCGTAACAGGTGAACCATCCAGTGCAGTAGATTTATCCCGGTGGCCAGTAACAGTAAACCCGTGATGCGTGCAATCCATGGGTCAAGGGTTACGATGGCGATCGTACCCAGCAGCAGACTGGCGAGGTGGCAACCCAGGCCAAGTTTGGTCCAGGCATCGGGCAGCATCCCGCGCATGGCGGGGACGGGGATCCGGCCAATGTAGGGTGCGAAACGGTGAAACCAGACCAGGAAGGGGAGTATCCGTGACAACATTCCGTGCACGATCATTCCCGCCCAGCCCCAGATCGCCAGCCAGCCAAACAGCAAAACCCAGCGTGGATCGTGAGAGAAATACGCTATACCGGCACAGATCACTGTCACCGGCGCGATGCAGAGCCCTGCCTGCCAGAAGAACAGACTTGCGTCCAGGCGCTTGCGTCGCCGTTGGTGGAAATTGTGCAAGATGAGAACAGGGTGCAGTAACCACACACCCAGTACAGCGGGCAGTGCACCCAGCGCTGCCGCATGGGTTGGATCCCATCCGCTGCTAGTTCCCGGGTTGGTTGGCTCCCGGAACAGGATGCTCAGCAGCAGAACACTCAGCGGCAGGATGACGCCGACAGCTGTGAGTCCCATGACAACTTTTTTCCTGAACGGATCGATGGGGGCCGTGAGGTAAAACATGGGGATCACCTGCCAGGAGACGGCGGTAATCAGACCTCCCACCCAGCCGAGCAGAGCGGTGCTGAGATGGATCTGGACCCAGAAACCGCGTGCCCCGGGAAAGAGGCCATCAAAAAAGCCGGGCGCCATGATCAGACCCAGAAGCATCATTAACAGCAGAGAAAAGAGCGCCAGACGCATGCCGGCGACGGTTTCGCCCTGGGTGCTGGTTTTACTCACCGCAAAGCCGACTGTCGCCAGAAAGAGCAGGACAGCAAGGGCTATCAGCACAAAGGAACCGAAGGTGAATCCAGTCCACAGGCCTGACAGGTCCAGGGCCAGGCGTGCGACTCCCATACACAAAAGTACCTGTACAAGGTGTGCAACACGAATAAACGGAATTGGTGCGCCGGCAACGACGGGAGACATCTGGTACAACGCGCCCATCATCACCATGGTCAGAAAACCCAGGGTGCCGAGATGAGTAAGGCCCAGGACCAGTGGTTGCCAATTGGACTGGAAAGCTGCCGCCCCCGTCCAGATGAGCAGTGCGCCGACCGCCATGACAGCAAAGGATGCAGTCAGGAAAAAGGCGGCAGGGATTTCCAGGGGCGGCGCCTGATCGAGACTCAGGTGGTTCATGCCGGGCAGCAGGCTCACGCTGTATTCCCCGCTCTTTTAATAAATATAAAGGCTGAGCCATCTGTTATTTCCAGGGTAGCCCAATCGAGCTGACGTTCCTTGAGCAACGGGAACAGGAGCGTTGGTACGCGTGGAACTCTGGCAAGAAAGGCACCGTTTGGGGGGAGTGTGGCTACCTGGGTTAGGACCCGCTCCAGGGGCTCCGGGGTGGGCAGGTTACGGTAGTCGGCGATCTCAGGCGTTGCCGCCGTCAAAATCTCAACCTGCCAGTGATCCTGACCGAGTTCGGTTTCGCGCAGCCGGTAGCCGCGCTGTTCCAATAGCGTGATGAGCGGGCCGGGCCGGAAGGGTGTGATGAGCAGCAGGAGTCCATCGCTGCTGAGACGATCCAGTGCCTGTAAGATTTCCTCCAGCGGATCATGACCTTGCTCAATAAGCGGACGAACATCGAGCATGAGTAGTGGTAGATATTCGGTGCTATTCATCCGCAGTTGTTTTCCTGTTCTTCATCATTTCTTCCTGGTTCACCGCTATCATCTTGCTCCCTGTTATTATTGTTTGCTAACTTACCGCCAAAATATGGAGGATTCCAGAGATGGGTTCTGATTCGACGCTGATTGATTATTTTATTCAGGACCACCGGGACTGTGACGAACGCTGGGTAGAAGTAGAGCGTGCAATTGAGAGTGGTGATTCGACCGCAGTCCGGGCCAGCTGGGAGACGTTCAATCGCGAGCAGCGGCATCACCTCGATAAAGAGGAACAAGTGATGTTCCCGGCTTTCGAGGAGGCGACAGGTATGACGACCGGGCCAACTGTGGTGATGCGTATGGAACATGGCCAGATGCGGGGCCTGTTGGAGCAGATGGAGAGCGCAATACCGGGTGGTGACTTTCAAACGGTGCTTGATCTGGGCGACACATTGCTCATGCTGGTGCAGCAGCACAATCAAAAAGAGGAGGGCATGCTCTATCCAATGGCAAACAGCGCCCTTGGCGCGGACTGGGGTTCGCTGAAGGAAAAAATTGAGAAACTATGAGTAGATAAAAGGCACCTGTTCTTATTATTTATATAAAAATTATAGTGAGTTTCAGAAATGTTGAAATATTATATTGCTCTGTTTTTGGTTGCGGGAGCGGCCCTCTTCTATGTTTATCTTCAGGACCCCTGTAATAGCAAGATCAGGGAAGATTTTGCCGGCAAGTATCCGGACTACAAAATTTTGTCTTCTGGCGCCGGAGAGGGAACCCCGGATAAAGTCATGTGCCATGTTTCCTATCATAAGCCTGATAACAAGCAGGTTTTTAAGGATATCTGGATATACGTCAATTCCGGGAATGGCTGGGAATTTTCCAGGATTCTTGAAGAAAAATAAGCTCGAAGCTGTCCGCGTTTTATGACTTTCTCAGTCGGCATCCGGCCTTATCGGGGGTGATGCTTTATAAATCATGTAGTCGACAGCCGCTTTTAGTTCATCATCAGTACAGAACTGGCACATGCCGCGCGGGGGCATGGCACCGAAGCCTTGAATTGCACTGAAGTACAGAGCCTCAGAGCCTCAGAGCCCTTGGCAATTCTGTCTGCCCAGGCGCTGCCATCGCCAAGTTTTGGCGCTCCCCAGACATTTAATGTGTGACAGGCCATGCAGACACGTTTATAGACCCGTCGTCCTGATAATGACTTGAATGTGTTGTGATCTTCCGTGTCAATCGTATTGTCGGCATTGGCAGCACCTGCCACGAGCATCGGCAGAAGCAAAAAACCGGTCGCTAATGCAGGCGTTAAAACAGGCAGCAATCGGTTACTACTGGTCCTTGACCGAACACTCATCCCCGCACCCACTCAAACTTGAGAAGTACTTGGCCAGGTTTTTGATGTCCTGATCGGTCAACTGAAGGGCGATCGGCGGCATCAGTTTCTCACTGACACGCGTACCGGCCCGGTAGGCTTCCAGCTGCTCAGCGATATATTTTTCTTTCTGACCGGCCAGGTTCGGATAGTTACGCACGAGGCTGATACCCACTGGCCCGTGGCAGGGTGCGCAGACAACTTTTGCCTGTTGCTTGCCCGCTTCAAGGTCGGCACGTGCTGCGCCTGCCATTTGTGGGCCGAATAGCAAACCACCCACAACTACAATTGCCAGCCCATATTTCATAACCACGGTAATTCCTGTCTCTTCATCACTTCTGTTCATCTGTAAATTAGCGGGTGCCGGTTCCCTGATACCCGCAGGTGGTTGTAAATTCCACGCTGACAGTATCGTATGGTGTTCAGGTCAATCCCTGTTGAAATATTGTAATGCATTGTAATATATATAGTTTTAAGTCAGCAGGTCTGTTATGGTCGGCGCCGGCATGTAACCCAGCGCCGTATTGTATGTGAGCGCTTCGGCGCAGGAAAGTTCAGGCACAGAGGATGTCAGGAGATCGGGCTGTTGAATTGTGAGTTTAAGAAACCGCGGGGCGCTTACCGAGTCGCGATTTTATATTTTTGTTTGACATGGATGCTGGCGATGCCCGCTGCCTGGTCTGCGGAAACTGGCAGTCGTGCGGGTGGCGTGCCGCCAGTGACCGATTTCCCGCAATCGACAGCGCGGGTGATCAAGGGCGGGCCTTTTACGCTGACGACTCATGCCGGTGAAACAGTCACTGAGCAGGATTTCAAGGGCAATTATCTCCTGATTTTTTTTGGTTATACGCATTGCCCTGATGTTTGTCCGGCGGATCTCGCGGTCATGGCTCAGGCGTTGGAATTGCTGGGTAATGAGGCCGGCAAGTTGCAGCCATTATTCATTACCTTTGACCCGCAACGCGATGATATGGAACGTATGGCAGACTATGTCCGGAATTTTGATCAGCGACTGATTGGGTTGACTGGTACGAAAGAGCAGACACTGGCTGCAGCCGATCATTATGGTGTCGATGTATCGGCCACCTATCAGGCTGAGCAACCCGGGTCTGCGTATTCCATGAACCATTCGGCTTTTACTTACCTGGTCGACCAAAATGGAGAGTTGCGTGTTATGTTTCGAAGTGGGACTTCGCCTGAACTGATGGCGCAAACAATCCGCAGGCACCTGCTAAAATAGATTGCAGCGGTTATATTTAAAAAAACACATTGTATAGTTAAATTTATAAAGGTAGCTAAGACCATGACCTTATCAGCAGAACAGAAAACTACATTTGATGAAAAAGGCTTCATCGTCCTCAAGGAATTTGTAGATTCAGGTGCCATCGGCGTCATTTCCGACTGGCTCGATGTTTTGCAGGATGTAACATCCGAAACATCGGCTCATGCGGCAAAATACTTCGAGAAGAGCCCGCTTACCGGTGAGAATATTCTCGTTCGTGTTGAACATGTGCTTGGTGAATATGATGCCGAAATATCTGAGTTACTGTTGAATGCGAAAACAATTGATGCGTTGACAGCTTTATTTGGTGAGGCGCCGGTTTTATTCAAGGAGAAAATTAACTACAAGCATCCAGGGTGTCGAGCTGATAAGTTACATCAGGATCAGGCTGCCGGTTGGAACGCATACAGCGATTTCTTTATTACGATGTGTATTGTTATCGACGCGAACCGTGAGGAAAATGCTGCCCTGAGATTCATGAATTCGGGGAATTACAAAAAGAGCCTGATGGAAGAGGAATGGCAGCCTTTATCAGATGAGACAGATGTGAGCTGGGCCGACGATGAATATGTCATGCTGGAGGCTGATCCCGGTGATGTAATTTTCTTCGATTGCTATGTGCCGCATGGTTCGCCGCCAAACGACAGTGATCTGGGTCGGCGTAACGTATACCTGACGTTTAACAAGACCTCAGACGGTGATCTGCGGGCCCAATATTATGCTGACAAGTGGCAGACCTATCCGCCGAATGACCTTGAGCACGCCCGGAACGCAGATTCATTCAGGGTCTGACCAGTTCAAATACGCCTGAACCGGTACTGGCCGATCAGCGCCGACCGCCCTATAAAGAGCGGCATGCCTTGGCGTAGTTCGGATTTGTCCTCGACCAGTTCAAGCTCTGGAGCGAAGTGCTGACGTAATGTATTTGCGTAAACCCGGCTCGGGCCAATCGGCCACCAGTCCCACCAGTCACGCCGGCCAAAATGAATCAGGATGAAATCGCCTCCCGGGGCCAGCCAGTTCAATAATTGTACTTTGTAAGTATTGAGGTCGATGGTGCCGGGTGTATGCAGACAACCGATATCCAGGACAACGTCAAAGGTATGGTCCGAAGACCACTTTCCCACGTCTGCCTGTATGGCCTCGATGGCCAGACTGTTACCTGCGATACGGGCCTGCAGCATCGTAATGGCTTGTGGCATAAAATCGATAGCCGTGACCTGGTAGCCACGTTCCGCCATATAGATGGAATAAGTTCCGGCACCGCAGCCTATATCCAGTGCTCTGCCTGGAGTGGTGCGTTGGTTCAGCGCCTGGATAAGCTGGGCGGGTGGATCGGCTTCGTGCCAAGGCAGATCCTCCGGCTTCTTGGCCGACTTATACAGTCGTTGAAAAACTTTTTTGCTTTGTCCGCTCATGCCCTCACCTGAAGCCCCCTTGGGTCAGTCTAGATTACCGAGCAGTCTGTATAGAACTCATGGCTGTGGTTTGGCAGCAGGTACGGAATGATTTCTCTCTGGCGTCCGCCGGCAACATTTTTTGAAAATAACATGCGTTCTTCAACGTTGTCCCATTGCTCAATCATGATGATCTGTACTCCAGGATCTTCATGTTCTGGTTCGGCGTGTTTGGCCAGCTCTTCGGCGGTGTACAGTTTTTTTACCGCTGCTGCCATCGTGCCGGTCCTGGCCTGGAATATCTGCCGCCCGTGAAAACCGGGTGCCTCACGCAACTGTGGTTCGAGATCCTGATAAAAGCGGACCACATCATCCTCATGTCCGGTTTTAACGATTATCGATACGATATAGGTCTGCATGGCTGTATGCTCCGTATTTCAGTAATAGTCCCCTACAATAGTGGAACTTGGGCAGAATCAGAACACTGTTCGGCTAGTCTGGCAATACAAAATAATGACCGGGCCACGGGTATGGTCAAGCAGGGCCACAATCAATATGACGCTCCCCGATCAGAGGACAATGGCTAATGGACATTGAAATTATTCTTGAACCGGATATCAGCCCGGACCAATTTGCAGAGTTGGCTGTTGCTGCCGAAAGTTACGGTATTCGGGCGATATGGTCATCAAATTATCACCAGCACTGGGATGCATTCCTGAGTCTCGTACCGGCCGCACTGGCGACCAGGAAGATTCTGCTTGGCCCGCTGGCCGTCAGTCCGTATGAGAGCCATCCGTTGAAGCTGGCCAATGCATTGTTGACGCTGAACGAGATGAGTCAGGGGCGGGCCCGGCTGGCGCTTGGCGGCGGTGGTTCGGTCCTGCGGTGGATAAAGGATGATATCAATGCAAAGAAATTGCGCATCGTGCGTGGTGTGCGCGAAGCCGTCGAGATCATCAGGAGTGCTGCATCCGGTCAGCAGAACGAGGCCTATGCCGGTGAGATTTTCGAAGTGGTTCGTCCGTATCGGATGTCGTGGGTGAAATCACCTCCGGCACAAGTGTTTACCTGTTCGACTGAGCCGCAGATGCTGCGTATGGGCGCGCGCGTGGCCGACGGGTTGCAAATGAGTGATGTTGCGATGCCAATGATAGATAAGGCCATGGATAATATTCAGGTTGGTCTCGAGCAGCGTGAATTGTCTGCAGATAATTTTCGCATCGGCAACTTCTGGGCCTGGCATATCAAGAAAGATCGTGACGTGTCGATGTACGAAGCCCGCCGTGAGCTTATCTGGCGTGGCTCGCTATTGCCGCCTTTTTCCCTGTCACCCTTTCTCGAGCCAGATGAAGAACAGCTGGTCATCGAGCACTGGATGGATTTTATGAAGGCCTTCTTCACGCGTTCCGGCCAGATTGATGGAGTCCCCGAGTCGATCGTTAACCATCTGATTGCCGAACTGTCATCTGCCGGTACAGCAGATGACATCGATGCCGAGATCGAACGCTATCGGCAGTTTGTTGCCGCCGGTGTCACGGACCTGGCGATCCGGTTATTCGATGAGCCGATGGATGGTCTGCGTATGATCGGTGAACGGGTCGTACCTGCGTTTGCCTAGTGGGTAGGATTTGGGGCTGGTAGCGGGCTCTGAGTATTCATCTACGTATATATACGTATTATCGCTTGGTCGTCCCATGCGTAAATGTAAGCCTGATAAAAGAAACAGGCTCTGGTAATCGTTCTAGACGTGTAATCAGGGTCACAAAAATAATCTGGACTACAGTGGGGAGTACTTGTATGTATATCAATTTTTGGTACGTTGCCTGTCAGGCTTCCGATCTTACCTACGGGGCGCAGAGGCCGATCAAGGTAACAATGCTTGGTCAGCAATTCGCATTGTGGCGAGACAGCAAGGGCGAAATTCGTTGTGTCAGCAATACCTGCTCGCATCGTAGTGGTGCGTTAGCCGACGGTCGTATTCGTGGCGACTGTGTGGAATGTCCGTATCACGGATGGACCTTTAACGGTGACGGATCCTGTGTGCGCCTGCCGTCGCTGGGCCCGGATGCCAAGATCCCGAATCGTACCCGGATAGACGCTTACCCGGTCGATGAACGTTATGGATTGGTATTTGTTTTTCTCGGCGATCTGCCGGAATCCGAACGTCCGCCGATTCAGCCGGCTCCAGAGTGCGATGATCCGGACTGGAGATTTATTACTCTGACCATGGATTGGAATATCGATTACAAGCGTTCTGTCGAGAACACGATAGATCCCGCACACAATGAGTTTACCCATCCAACGCATGGATTCCTCGGGGTCAAAGAGGATTACGAGGTCGAAGACATTACCCTTGAGGATACCGACTGGGGTACCGGGTTCATGAACCCGATGAAATCACCGCCGTTGGTACAGCGTGACATGCGTGAGGAGTCAGGGCGGGAAGGTGATGGTGTGACCTATGCCGGGTCCGGCAGCCATGGCCCGAATGTTACCTGGACCTACATTCATATTTCAGACAAGGCCTGGTTCCATGGTTTCGCTTTCCATACTCCAGTCAGTGCAAAGCTGGATCGTATTTTTGTGCTCTTCGGACGCAACTTTATGCAGGATACGAAGTATGACAAGACTTTTGAGGATCGCGGTTTGTTTATTGCCGAACAAGACCGGTACGTTCTGGAACCGATGAATCCGCCAATGACACCGATTAACTCAAAGAATGAGTTCCTCGTACCGGCCGACAAGGCGATTGCGCGTTATCGAGAGTTTTGCCAGGACTGGGAAGACAAGGGTTGGCGTATCGATGTCAATAAAGTGTGTGCGGATCAGGACACAGTTTCTTATGCGATTCCGAGTCCGGCCCGTCGGGAAGCCAAGGGATGGGTGTTGCCTGAGGTGCCGAGACTGGCCGGCAAAGCGGGTGACAGCACTGAATAGGCCCTGGGCGGCCAATTTCCGTGGCGTTAAAAGAAGAGTATTCCCGTCAGGCGTGAATATTCCATGTGACCAGAAAAGTCGGCCGTATCCGTCATTCGGCCGATGTGATTTTGCTGCTGGCTTGTTAGTTTCTAAAGATTAGAATTTCTGAGTCAGACTTTAGCGTCATGGCTGATTCAGTGAATTGAACTCAGCACAGGGTGCTGAGTATTAGACGCATGGCCAGACAGCTGAGATATCCTGCCATCAAGGCATTGGTCAGGCTAGTTGGCGCCGTTACGGGTGAGATCGCTTCAATCATGCTCGTGACGGACGCCAGCGCTTTTCTGCATTTCCCAATACGTTTCTATATTTTCCTGCACCCTGAAAATCAGCTTGGCCTTGGCGGCAATAATTGTTGTACGTACGCCACTCACGGATATTACGTATTCCGATTTTAAGGTATCAAGGCTACCGTCCAGCTCAAGTAATACACCGTTTTCAGGGCACTTTATGGATGTTCATACTCGGTTTCGAAGCCAGTAGAATTTTGTAGGTTTAAGTTCACGAAACATCGATATGTGTGTGATGAATATTTAGCGGTATTGCCGGCTTCATGGCCGCACGCAACTATGAGTATGCAGAAATCATCTGCACAGCGCCTTATCGACCCACTGGGCCGGACTATTGATTATGTTCGGCTGTCAGTAACGGATAAATGCAATTTGCGTTGTACGTACTGCATGCCGAAAGGCGGTCAGAATTTCGAACGGCGTGAGGAATACCTGACATTTGCTGAAATTGAGCGGGTTATTCGTGCATTTACGGAGTTGGGTGTCCGGAGAGTGCGTATCACCGGTGGTGAACCGCTGGTACGCAAACATATTCCGGATCTGGCAACACAGTTATCAGCATTGCCGGGCCTTGAGGATCTTTCACTTAGTACCAACGCCGTATTGTTCGCGAGCCAGGCCGACGCTTTGCATGCTGCGGGCATCGAGCGGCTGAATATCAGTCTCGATACATTACGCCGGGACAGATTTCTGGAGATTACCGGCAACGACGATTTGGATCGAGTTATCGATGGTCTGATGATGGCCAGACAGATTGGGTTTGCCCCGATCAAAATCAACATGCTCGCACTCAAGGGCCTGAATGACGATGAAGTCATCGATATGGCCGAGTTCTGTATTGAGCAGGGCTTCAGTCTTAGATTTATCGAGACCATGCCGATGGGTAGCGCCGGTGGTCGGGCAGCGGCTCAACATTACATGCCGTTATGCGATGTTAAGGCGCAGCTCGAAACTAAGTTCGACCTTGTGCCGAGTGTCATGCCAGGCGGTGGTCCTGCACGTTACTTTCGCCTTGACGGCAGTAATACGAATGCAGGTTTTATTACACCGATTTCCCGGCATTTCTGCGATACCTGCAACCGTGTGAGGCTATCTGTTGACGGCACACTGCACCTGTGTCTTGGCCAGATGCACAGCGTACCGTTACGACCGCTGTTGCGTGAGGGCATCGACGACATCGAATTGCAAAAGACCCTCGTCAAGGCTTTGAAGCTAAAGCCCGCGAGACATGAGTTTGGTGAAAGGCCTGAACAGGTCATTCGTTTTATGTCATCAACAGGTGGTTAGTTGGTAGCAGTTGAAGAGATATTGATTTTCATGCCGGAGTCAAAGCGGGCATTTAGAGTGGGGCAGGATCCATTAGCTCCGATTTGAACCCGGTATTTAGTTTCGTTCACTACAGTAAATATTAAGGAAGGTAACCGTATGAATACGTTCACAAATACGGAGAATTATGGGGCAGATAGCGGCAGGTTGGCGGCATTCGCCATGGCGGCCGTTATGGCATTTTGTATCTTGGCCTGGGCGCCGGCATCGTTTGCGGCGGGTCTTGGCGAGGATATTGCAGATACGTTCAAGAACGGACAGTTCAATGTCAATCTGCGCTATCGCTATGAATTTGTTGATGCGAGTGACAATGGCAAGAAAGATGCCAATGCATCGACGCTACGCACAAGGCTCGTCTACAAGACGGCAAAATGGAACGACTTCGATATCACCATCAATATGGATGATGTGCATACGATTGTTGCGGATCATTACAACAGCACGCGTAATGGTAAAACGCAGTATCAGACAGTGGCCGATCCTGAGGGCACCGATCTGAATATCGCGGCTTTGACCTACTCGGGGCTGGAAAATACCCAAATTATCCTCGGCCGGCAGCGCATCATTCGTGGTGGCGCCCGGTTTATCGGTAACGTCGGTTGGCGGCAGAATGAGCAGACTTATGATGCTTTAACCGCAAATTACAAGGATGATAATTTCAAGGTTTCGTACAGCTACGTCAATCAGGTCAGGCGGATTTTCGGCCCTGAGACTGCTACCGGTCCTGCAGCAGATTCCTGGGACAGCAACTCTCACTTGCTGGACGTTTCCTATAAGTTTGGCAATGCATTAACCGTAGGAGCCTACGGCTACATGATGGACTTTGATAATGCAGATAGTAAGTCCAACAGTACGTATGGAGTCCGGCTCAGCGGTGCACCAAAGGTCAACGACAATGTGACTGTGATCTATGCAGCTGAGTATGCAACTCAGGATGACTATAAAGACAATCCGACCGACTATAGCGCTGATTACCTGTTGGCTGAACTGGGTATAAAATGGAGCACGTTCACCATCAAAGCCGGTTACGAGGTGCTTGAGGGCGATGAGTCGGCGGGTGTGGCATTCCAGACACCTCTCGCGACGCTACACAAGTTCAACGGTTGGGCCGATAAGTTTCTCGGGACGCCGGGCTCTGGTCTGGAGGATACCTATATCGCCTTGTCGACCAAAGTGTCAAAAGGTTCGATGGCCCTGATACTGCATGATTTTTCATCAGATGTGGGTGGCACCGACTTTGGTCAGGAATATGACTTTGTGGCGAAGTGGCCAATCAGCAAGACCTACTCGGTACTCGGCAAGTTCGCAATATACGATGCTGATTCCGCGTCTTCTACAATTGATACGACCAAGGCATGGTTAATGCTAACCGCGGCATTCTGAATCGGGGTTGTTAAAGAAGTCAGAGTTTGTGGCTTTGATTTCAGTTTGATCAGGGGGTCAGAGTCTTAAGACTCTGACCCCTTTTTTTTACCACGGAATTACGGTACCGGTGTGTGACATGAACGTACCGGTCAGGTCGAGACCGTACTGGTCGATGACGTTGATGACCGCCTCCGCACTTTCCTGTGGGGTGAGTAGTTTGAATTTAACCCCGGCCCGGTCCAGGGCAAGATTCATCATGTCCGTATCGACGGCCCCCGGCGATACGAGGGCAACCGTTATGCCGCGTTTCTTCAGGCCCTTTGAATTTGAGCGCATGCTCATATTCAATGCCGCCTTGCTCAGGTTGTAGAACACGAGTCCCGGACTGCGGACACTTGAGATCGACCCCTGGGTGCTGGTGATGGCGACAATTTTTTTCAGCTTGCTCTGTTCGACACTACCCGCGAAGGCTTCTGCCACTTTCATCGGCCCGATGACGTTAACGGCAAATACATTTTTCATCAGGTCATAGTCCAGGCTACCGAAAAGTTGATCGTTCGGTTCGCCGAGTATTGCGGCGTTATTTAAGAGTACATCGATCGGTGTGTCCCGATATTTGGCGGCCAGTGTGTCAATACCTGCATGATCGAGCAGATCCAGACGCTCCACGGTGACAAGCGGGTGGTGTGATGCGATTTCGTTCAGTGCATCGGCACTGGCAGGCTTGCGTGCCGTAGCGATAACCGTCCAGCCACGTTCGGCGTAGTTGCGGGCCAGTTCGAGCCCGATGCCACGATTGGAGCCCGTGATTAATACCGTTCCCGTTACGCCGCTGCGTTGATCCGGGTTCAGTTTGACCTCCGGAGCATTTGCAGCGGTGGCGGGCATGATTCCAGTGGCCAGAGTTGCGGTTATTAACAGTGCGCCGATTGTCCTGCTCATATCTAGTCTCCAGATTGGCGTATTGGTGAGCCTGCAAGCTTAGCAGTGTCGCTGCATCCCGCCATCCTGTTCGGGCACTCATGGCCACTTTTGGCGACACATCGGGTGGTCTTGACCTGTGGGCCGGATTGGGTCTTACTTGGGGCAGAATAATTACAGGTTCCGGGGAGAGTTCAGCGTGCTACTGCATTCATTCTTTATTACACCGAACAACCGCAAGGTTGAGGCATTCATCAAGCATTTCGATCTGGATGTGGAAATTCACCAGGTCAATTTCCGTGAGCGTGAGAATCAGACCGATAAATTTCTGGCCATGAACCCGATGGGTAAGGTGCCGGTACTCGTCGATGGCGATCTGAACCTGTGGGAATCAAATGCGATCCTGACTTACCTCGCGACCGTATTTCCGCAAACCCACACGTTACCGGCCGACCCCAAGAGCCGCGCTGATGTCGATCGATGGCTGCACTGGCAAAGTTGTCACCTGATGCCGGCGATGGGTCGGCTGAAAACGGATGAAGACGCAGATCCGGTAACATTGCTGCAACCGCTGTTCAAAGTGCTGGATATCCAGTTACAGGATAAGGAATATGTCTGTGGTGAGCTTAGCGTTGCTGATTTTGCGATAGCGGCCTATACGTTGACCAAACTCGGCCGGCAATATGATTATTCAGAGGTGTCGAATGTTGCGGCCTGGCGAGATCGCATGGCGCAGTTAAAAGGCTTCATCGAAACACACTATAAGGCACCGGGTACCTAGCAGCGGCTCTGGCCGGTTTCGCATCGTCCTGAAATCACAGCCCGCGCTGCCACTCGGCTCGCAAGTTTGCATCAGTGGGGTTCTCGATCGCTGCGCGGACGCTGGCCAGCAGTTTCTCTTTGTCTTTACCGAGCGTGCCTTTGAGAATGAGATAATTCGATGCGTGGTCGCTGCGGAAAATGGTTTGCTCCAGATCCAGCGTATCAAGTAACTGGTACATTTCCTGAAACAGGCCGTCCTGATCCAGCGGTATGAATTCATCTTTAAACCCGGCCACATAGCGTTCCATGCCGAGGGGGAAGCTGACGACAAGAGTTGACAGGTACTCCGGTTGTGCCTCGTTCATCAGGTGTGCTGAGTTCAGGGCATGCTGCCGGCTGTAACGCGAGCCGCCCATGCCATTGAGGATCATGACGGAGCTTTTGGCGCCGGCAGCCTTGATTTTTTGCAGTGCAGATAATGAGGTCGCATAGGTTTCGCCCTTGTGCACCCGGTCAAGCACGAGATCATCGCCACTTTCGCAGCCGACATAGAACAGGCTGAGTCCGAGGTTTCTGAGTTCGGCGAGTTCGTCGACGGATTTTTTACTGATGTTGCGTGGCAGACAGTAGGACGCGATGCGTTGAACCCCCGGCAGATACCGGTTGATGCTGGTCAGGATCAGTTTCAGACGACGCACGGATAGCGTCATGGCATCGCCGTCGGCCAAAAAAATACGCCGGACCGGAACGCCCGAGGCCGCGATCTCTGCGAGGGCGGTATCAATCTCGTCCTGTGGCAGCGGCCGGAATTTTTTCTGCGGCTGGGTATACATGTCGCAGAAGGTACAGCGGTTCCAGGAGCAGCCATTGGTTATTTGCAGGATCAGCGAGCGGGCCTCGGATGGCGGACGATACAGTGGTTCTATATAGCGCATACCGTATTATAGGGGCCCCGTGACCCGTGGTCGTCGGGTAAAATCATTCTCACTATTAGAAAATCCAGAATTATGCAGATTATTTCCGAGCTTCTGAGCTATGCGTTCCGACCCTTTTTCCTGCTCGGGGCGTTAAGCGCAATTATTGTTATGGCACTGTGGACGATGGCCCTGAGCGCGATCGGCCCGGTTGCATTGCATGTGAATCCAATGCTGTGGCATGCCCACGAGATGTTGTTCGGTTTTATCATGGCGGTCATTGCCGGCTTTGTCATGACGGCCGTAGCGATGTGGACCGGTCGGATTCGTTTGCACGGTGCGCCACTCGGCTGGCTCATCGCGGCCTGGTTGGCCGGGCGAGGGGCGATGATGATTGCGGCCCTGTTGCCGGGTTTGCTCGTTGCCGCCATCGATATGCTGTTTCCCTTGTTGCTGGTATTTTTGTTCAGTCGGGAGGTTCTTGCTGCAGGGAGTCGGCGTAACTATGTCATCGTCGGCATCGTTGTTGCGATGGCCATTTTGAACCTGCTCTACCATGCCGGCGCCACCGGCCTGCTGGCTGGCCTCGATCGTACGGCCCTGTTGTTGATGATTCATGTCGTACTCTTGCTGGTAACGGCGATCGCGGGACGGATTGTGCCCAGCTTCACGGCGAACTGGCTCAGAGCGCAGGGGCATCTGCCGGAGGGCCGGCAAGCCCCGCGTAGTACAACTGCAATCGAAGCGGCAACGCTGGCGTTGACCGTGGTGACCGGTCTTGCGGTGACATTTGCTCCGCTGAGCCCGTTGACCGGGGTGGTGGCCGTTGTGACAGCCGGTATTCATGGGTTTCGTCTGAGTCGCTGGTCTGGTCTTGCGACTCTTTCTGAGCCTTTGCTGCTCGTGCTGCACGTTGCATATTTGTGGTTACCGATTGGCTATCTGCTGATCGCCTGGTCCGTGTTCGGGTCGGTCTATCCGGCTTCGGTGGCGCTGCATGCCTTGACGATGGGGGGTATCGGCAGCATGACTCTCGCGATGATGACCCGGGTCGCGCTCGGGCATACAGGGCGGCCATTACATGCCGCCCGGCTGACCGTCATTGCCTACATTATATTGACGCTTGCCATTGGCATCCGCTTGCTCGGTCCGCTCACCGGGCAGCAATATATGCGCACGGTCGAGTTTGCTGCAGGCGGCTGGATTCTGGCCTTTGTGATTTTCGTCTGGGTATACTGGCCGATCCTGACCCAGCCGCGTGCTGAATAGAAGCTATGCCAATTTTCTCTTATCAATGCCATGCGTGCGGTCATCACTTTGATGAATTGCAGAAACTCGGTGCATCGCCTCTGCTCGACTGCCCGGTCTGTGGCAAGCCGGAACTCGGTAAGTTGTTGTCGGCACCCAATTTTCATCTGAAGGGTCGTGGCTGGCGCAAGTCAGGTGATGAACCACAAACGCCGAAGGCCAGGCCAAAATTTGCACATACCTTTGATTCTCCACTACCGCATGAGGATCATTTTTCCGGCGCACATGATTCCGGGCACAGTCACGATCATGGACATGACCATAGCCATTCGCATGATCACGACCACGATGACTGATCCTGTACCGTTATCCGGGTTGCGTTGCCCTGGCGCCATGACTGTTCCCGGGCAGCAGTGGAGAAATTGTATTGGCAACATTGGCAGAACTTGAAGAAAGAAAACGTGAGCTCGAAGAACGGCTGGCTGCCGGCGACCCGGCTGCCGAAGCGGCGCTTGAACGGCTGGACCGGGTGATTGCCGCGCGTACCCAACAGATTCAATACAGTCGTAAACGGTTGTCTGCGACCCGCGCTGCGGTTGATGCGGGTATGGATCCGGATGAGGCCAGAAAGAGACCGGCGGGCCGGGTAAAACGCAAGAAACCGACCCGGGGGCCGATCAACCGGTTCTGACCCATGGTCATCATTTATCGTTCCATCCGGGGTCAGGAAGCCAGTGATCGCGCGCTCGTTCTGTTGGCCATGAATATAGACCACGAGATTGAGCGTGGCCTGTTTAGCTGGCGGCTGAGTGTGCCCGCGCACGAAGTGGCGCGGGCTTGTGAGCAGTTGCAGTTGTGGGCAGCCGAGAATCATCGTAGCCGTCCACTGGCTCGCCATGCACCGACACAACCGGGTGCTGCCATCATGGTATTCGCCTGGTCTGCCATTCTGTTGTTGTGCTTCGTGGCCCAGAGTCGCTATGCGTTTGGTATTAACTGGGTCACGATTGGCCGAGCCGATGTCGCACTCATGTATGCCGGTGAATGGTGGCGTGCTGCGACTGCGCTGATGTTGCACGCAGATATAGGTCATGTCTGGGTAAATGTAGGGTTTGGCGCAGTATTCGGTGGGTTGCTGGCCCGGGAATTGGGTGGCGGGCTGGCGGGTTGTTTAATCCTGTTCGGTGGCATCGTCGGTAACCTGATGAATGCAGTCGTGCAGCATGCATCGCATGCGTCGATTGGTGCTTCAACGGCAGTATTTGCGGCGCTTGGCTCTCTGTCCGCCTGGTTATGGCTTGGGCGCCGGCTCGACCAGACCGGTTGGGCGCGTCGCTCGTCACCACTGGTTGGCGCCCTTATCCTGTTAGCCTGGCTGGGTACCGGTGATGAACGAACTGATATCGTCGCGCACCTGACCGGCTTTATCGCCGGGTTTTTGGCCGGTGGCATCATCGGCCTCAGGGTTCAGTCAATCAGGACGAACGCGCGTCGTGAAATTGCACTTGGTGGTGTAGCGCTGTGCGCAATCGTAGCGGCGTGGGCGCTGGCGCTGTTAGCGAAATAACTTGATTCTTGGGTGAAATATTTTTCACGAGCGAAGAGGGAGCTGAAAGCATGATTACATATTTCTACTGGGCACTATTCTTTGCCATGGCCAGCGGCGCCTTATATGTCGTTGGCGGCAGGTTTGATCATTGGCGGGGCGCATTTATTGTCGCCATAGCCATTCTTTTGACTGGCTGGGCGGCCTATTTTTTCCATTTCCAGCAGATGTTCGTCAAGAACTGGGGTGGCGTTATGGCGATTGCAGTTCCCGCCGGGCAGTTTCACATTGCGACGACCTGGAAGGATGACAACCTGTGGATCGAGAATTATGACCCGGCGACAAATAAGTGCATTTTCTCTGAGTACTCGAAGGGCAACCTGTTGCAGGGTCAGGTCACGATCAAGAACTGCAACCCACTGATGCCGCGAGCGACAACGGGTCAGTGATCTGCAGGGTTCAGGGCCGGAGCAGGCTGCGGATTTATAGCTGGACCGTAGTGTTGCTGGCGGCATGTACGGCTGCGCGGGCTGATTATTTTGCCGATGTCGGATATGACACCATGCGTGAGGAGCTTGGCACATCGCTGCCGGTGGCTGCCGGTGTCCCGGTTATGATCGTCGAGGCCGGCAAGATGACAGATGCTGGTGTCGTGACGTATGCACCGGATCAGCTGAATGCCGGGTTTCGAGGCAAGAAAATTACCGTTGGAGAGGGTGGGCCACGTGTCTATGCGCCGTTTTCGGGTCATGCGACCGGCGTCGGTCGGCGCTTTTTCGGGCTACAGTTGTCAGTATCACCGGGGATTGAACAGATATCGAGCTACCTGGTTGATAACTGGTTTGGATCTGCGTTTCTGCGTCTTGGAGAAGTTCGCCAGCCGAAAGTATCATCGCATCGGGTTGTCAGTCACGCCTGGGTTGGCAGTGCAGCGAAAGTCGCTATAGATCAGGCCAATGACAGTATCCTGAGACGGGTTGACTGGCTCGTAGAAACAGATGAGTTATTTCATGTGGTCGGTTTTAATGGTGGCAACAAGGTGCCGCTGTTGGCTGACGCGTTTAATGTCTTGTCGGTGGCGCACACGGGTCTTGATCGGCACCGCAACACGCTGGCACTTGGTAAGGATTATATTGCGGGCCGCGCCCGCCCACATCTGGTTGTGCCGGACAAGACTCCGAGTGCGTCAACCGGACGTGTCGCTTCAGTCGCTGCTTTACTGGTCGGTGTTGGTCATGCAGATCCGTCGTTGTCCCATGGGTCTACTACAAATCGGAACGGCGACAAAATTTATAATGCTGAACGTGCAGAAATCATCAAGGCGGCCTTGCTGGCCGGTGCTGACCGGGTTACCCGTAATACTTCGGGAGTGGATATCGAGGGTTATCGCGCTGACGGAAGTAATCGGACCGCAAATGGTCTGGACCGGCGCTATGGCGCCGGTCAGCTGAATATTAATAATAGCTACCGGATTCTGACTGCGGGTGAGCAGGATAGCGCCGAGGACCATGCATCCGGCGGGCAGATTGGTCCGGCAGGGTTCGATCACGATGAGTCATTCGGGGGATTGGGTGACAGTAATCGGCAGGCCACCTATCGTTTTTCGACCGGTAGTGTCGGTGGCTATCTGGCCCTGGCGCTGGTCTGGAATATTGATATCCAGGGTGGCGGGTCGCTGGCATTTGATCCGACTGCAACACGTTACGATCTCGATATGCTGCTCTACGAGGTGTCAGGCGATGATTTGATCAGCATGGCGGAGTCGCGGAGCAGGCGCGATAACAGCGAGAATATTCATTTCCTGCTGGCACCGGAACGTGATTATGTATTTCGTATCCAGCCTGGGGCGAGGCAGGAGGTATTCGATTGGGACTATGGAGTGGCGTGGTGGTTTGTTGAGGGCAATGTAGTGGAATGATGAGCAAACATTCCTTGCCTGCGCTCAGGTGCCGATCATGTTTCGTTAGAAATTATGGTTTTCTCTCGTTCCGTGAGAAATCAGATCCGATCGCAATTATTTTTTGTTCAGTGTGGATTCATTCTTTAGCTGCAGCCGATGACTGCTTGCCCGCACCGATATGCTCAGCAAGGAAACGTTCCAAGGCGGTCATTTTTGTAATCTCATGCGCCTCGTTGGTACGCCAGTGCTCACCGTCGGGCAACTCGATGAGACTGTAAATATTTCTGTGTAACTGCCAGTTTCAAATGTAGTCGACCAAACGGTCTTCAAATTCGATCATAAATCGATTCAATGCGAGTTTC
>NZCC01000049.1 GCA_002688175.1 Chromatiales bacterium | reverse complement strand
GCGATGGCCTGCAGTTCTTTCTTCTTCATAATCTGCCTATCCTTACCCGTAACCGGGCTCAATGATAGGCAGTTACACAGATTTTTTTACAGTCTCAACTCGATGTATACAACTTCCTTGCCCATTGTACCCCGTCAGCCCAAGTTCTCCTGTTTTCAGAAAAATTATGACTTCCTCCTAAGCTCAATAATAGCTCGGAGATGTCTACCAGACCGTGGGAAGTCCAGCTTGCAGCCTTTCGGTTGTGTTCAAATACGTTCAGGGAAAGACTGGCTCCTTGCGGAGCATACCCGGTGTTAAATACTACTGATTCAGGCTCTTGCAAGGCCTGTAGCCTGATAGCAATTGGCCCTGAAACCGTTTTATCCTCAATCTTTTCGGTATACTGCGCCGCCCAGCCAGATTCAGCCCCATGTCCACTCACGAACAAGAAACAGCCCGCCGGCGCACTTTTGCGATCATCTCGCACCCTGATGCCGGCAAGACGACCCTGACCGAGAAGCTGTTGCTGTTCGGGGGGGCGATTCGTGAGGCTGGCTCGGTCAAGTCACGCAAGACTGCCCGGCATGCAAAATCTGACTGGATGGCGCTGGAGCAGGAGCGTGGTATTTCGGTGACCTCGTCGGTCATGCAGTTTCCTTATGCAGACCGCATTGTTAATTTGCTCGATAC
Source organism: Chromatiales bacterium (assembly GCA_002688175.1). Taxonomy (GTDB): domain Bacteria; phylum Pseudomonadota; class Gammaproteobacteria; order Steroidobacterales; genus SMWD01. The sequence goes on along the minus strand of NZCC01000049.1, from coordinate 22,279 downwards.
GCCGGGCCATGCCGACTTTTCTGAAGATACGTATCGTGTTCTGACTGCCGTCGATTCAGCCTTGATGGTGATCGATTGTGCAAAGGGCGTTGAGGAACGGACCATCAAGCTCATGGATGTCTGTCGTTTGCGTGATACGCCGATCATGACGTTCATCAATAAGCTTGATCGCGAAGGGCGTGATCCGGTCGAGTTGCTCGATGAGGTTGAATCCGTATTGAATATCCAGTGCGCACCGATTACATGGCCGATCGGCATGGGTTCGCGGTTAAAGGGTATTTATCACTTCATGACCAATGAGGTGCATCTGTACGAGAGCGGTAAGAATTTTACGCGGCAGGATTCGACGATATTTTCATCACTCGATGATCCGGAACTCATTGCCCGGGTCGGGAGTGAAGTGTTGGATGAGTTGCGCGACGAACTGGAATTGCTCCAGGGGGCATCACTGCCGTTTGACGAGCAGGCTTATCTGTCTGGTCAGCAGACACCGGTATTTTTTGGTTCGGCCGTCAGTAATTTCGGTGTTGAACCGTTACTGGATTTCTTCATTGAACATGCGCCGGCACCTCAGGAACAAGTGACCAGGACCCGAACTGTTTTGGCGACTGAAACTAATCTGGCCGGCTTCGTCTTCAAGATCCAGGCAAATATGGATCCAAAACATCGGGACCGGGTCGGATTCATGCGTGTGTGTGCCGGTCATTACAAACCCGGTGATCAGTTATTTCATGTGCGTAGTGGCAAGAACCTTAGGGTTTCCGATGCGCTCACCTTTATGGCCTCGGATCGGAGCAGCGTCACTGAGGCCTATCCGGGGGATATCGTCGGACTCAAGAATTACGGCACGATATCCGTAGGCGATACCTTCACGGCAGGAGAGTCATTGCAGTTCACCGGTCTGCCGAGTTTCGCCCCGGAGTTGTTTCGGCGTCCGCAATTACGCGATCCGTTGCGGGCCAAGGCGTTGCAAAAGGGTGTTGATCAGTTATGCGAAGAAGGTGCGGCTCAGTTGTTTCGCCCATTGGCCTCGAACGATCTGATTCTCGGTGCTGTGGGGGTGCTGCAGTTTGATGTTGTTGCTTATCGGTTGCGTGATGAGTACAGCGTGGAAGCAAAATTCGAGATGGTAAATGTTGTGACGGCCCGCTGGGTATCCAGCGACGATGAGGCAAAATTCAAGGAGTTCAGTGAGCGTGAGGCGCGTCACCTGGCCGTAGATGCGGCCGGCAGCCTGGCCTATCTTGCGCCCAGCATGGCTAACCTGCAGGTTACCCAGGAACGCTGGCCTGATATTAAATTTTCCACGACCCGGGATATCGGATAAGTCAGGTCGGATTCCGCTCGGTCCTGCAGTTGATGAGTTTGGGCATTTAATGCCGCGACCAGCCGCCGCCTTTTTGCTACAGTCGGTCCTATGTCTGAACTGTGTTGTTATCGTTGTGGAGCCTCGATCGAGGCACTCTCTCTTCCGTTGTCACGCCTTGATGAATGCCCGTCATGCTCGGTATATTTACATTGTTGCCGAATGTGCCTGTTTTACGATCCGGCGGTGACGGAACAATGCACCGAGGATGATGCTGAAGAGGTCAAGGAAAAGGCTAACACCAATTTTTGTGATTACTTCAAACCCGGCTTTGACCGGTTTGATCCGGCGCCGGTGGCGGCTGAAGGCCGGGCCAGAAATACCCTGGACGCACTGTTTGGCGATGGTGATAGTGATGACGATGAGCCGGGTGGCCCTGATGCAGCCGGCGATGCTGAGGATCTGTTTCGCTGAGATAGTTCAGCGAATCCGGATTGATTCAGGATGATGGGTGGGTCTCGTGCCCGTAGCCGCCCAGGACGTATTCAGGTTTTCTTTTTACTGCCTTTGCCGGTCGGCACATTAAAATCATCTGGCTGCCATTCGTAGTCCGGGTTTTCCGGTGGAACGTCGTAAGCATAAGCCTTCCAGGTTTCGACACGCCGGGTGTTTATGTTCCAGTGGTCGGGCAGAGTGAGAAAGTCTGGCGCATGCTTTTCAAGGTAGGCGAGTACCTTGGGCGGTACGTCATCATAGCCACTCAAACCCTTGTGGCTGAACATGCGGCCGAACAGGGAACCATTGGCATAGGGTGTGCCGCCCATTTCCATGAAAGGCCAGAACTGCGATATACGCGAAAACCCGGCTGTTAAACGAGATGTCGGGATATCGCGATCCTCGAGCTCGCGGCGGGAAAAATTGAAGGTAAAGTGTTCTGAGGGTGAAATACGACTGCCGGTTGATGACCGTGGCCAGCCTTCAAGCGTGACCGGGTTTGTATATTCGTGGGTGTAATCCCAGCTCAGCATCATGTCGTCGCCGTAAGACTGAAACGGCAATACGAACGGGTAGTCGCCATTTGCATCCGGAAATACCGTGCCTTCGTTCATCAGTGTCGGGGAGTCTCCCTCGGCGCCAAAGAAGAATTTTGGTATTTGTTTGCCGATTTTGCCGACCAGGATATCGTTATAAAAGTGATAGACCTCGACCGTTTTTTCGGTAAACGGGTTGTACCAGGTTTCGAGGATGTCACCGGTCTCAAGGTCGGTGAAAAAACCGGTTTCACGGGATTTGACCCACAGGTTGCCGTCGTCATCAATTTTTGCGAGCAGTACGCCCGTGCCGGTATAACCAAAAACCGGCACCATGCGCCGGTCACCGAACCTTGCGTACATCAGGCCGTGAAACCCGCCGATAACCGGTTCGTCATAGCCGGCCCATATTTTGCCGAATGCATACAGGTTATCGGCCGGATCCGCATAATCCAGCCCACCCCGGGTCTGTGCTCCGCTGGCAGCCGCTGACATTCCCAGGGGCAGACCGGCGAGGCCGAGGGCCAGTGAAGACTTCAGGGCGGAGCGGCGACTCATCGTCAGGTCAGCTATAAATGTACTTGGCATGACATACCTCAGGGGTTAGTGCTTCATCCGTTCTGGTGAAGTGAGTGGTGAAAGATAATCTGCCTAAACACCGTGCGTCGATTCACGGACTCTTGCCGTCCGCACAGGGATCAGAGTTGACATCCAGGGGTGATCACTTTTTCTGTTTGCGCTTGATTCGTTTGAGTAGCACCCGGGCCTCGGTCGCAATATAAGCCTGGATCGCGGCGGCATCACGGGTGTCCAGAACATCAGCCCATGAGCGCATGCCGCGTTCGGCCAGCAGGCCGTCGATGACGATATCAAACCAGGCCGCATGGACGGTTGCTGATGCATAGCGCAGATCGGGGAGTACACCGCCACCCTCGGCACCGAGGCCATGACAGACATAGCAGTGTTCGTGGTACAGGGTCTTGCCATGCTGAACGACCTCAGTCTCGGCGACTATTTCGGGTGGTTCCGGCAGCCGCATGATACGGGCCGGTTTTGGCAGCGTGGCGCGGGCATCGAGTTTGAATGCAATGACCCGGTTGACGTTTTCGACACCCTGCCAGCGGCGTCCAAGCATACCGCCGACGAGGCCGCTGCCGCCGCCGCGACCGAGCATGACGGCAATGTACTGTTCCCCGTCAATGGCGTAACTGACCGGTCCGGGCATGATGGAGGTGCCGGCATCATACGACCAGAGTTGCTCACCGTCATCGGCGCGATAGGCAACAAACTTGCCGGCACCGGTACCCTGGAACACCAGGTTGCCGGCCGTTGCCAGTGTTCCGCCACCGAGGTCTGGTAACGACTGTTTCCATGCGGCCTGTTGCGTGACCGGATCCCAGGCTATCAGATAGGTTCCAAAACGAATTTTGGCTTTGCCACCGGACGGGTTCAGTGCATCGTAGCTCGTAATGCCCTCGACAATTCCGGTATTTTGCAGGCCGGGTCGGTACTCGTAGTCCGCATTCAGGCGGTAGGTATTCGGCACGTCGTGGGCCGGGATGTAGGCGAGGCCGGTAAGCGGGCTGTATGACATCGGGTGCCAGCTGTGTCCGCCCGAGGCGCCGGGCACAATGACCCGACCTTCTTCGCCGTAGCGTGCAAAGGGATGCTCGACCGGCCGACCGGATTCGGGATCGATGTGACTGGCCCAGTTGACCGTGACGTAGGGTTCGGCCGAGATCAATTCACCGTTGCTACGATCCAGAACATAGAAGAAGCCATTCTTCGGGGCCTGGATTAATGTCTTGCGTGGTTGGCCGTCGATGGTGAGGTCGGCCAGAATAATTGATTCGGCGGCTGAGAAATTCCACGACTCACCCGGAGTTGTCTGGTAATGCCAGACATATTTTCCATTGTCCGGATTGATGGCGACGATGGATGACAGGAAAAGATTGTCGCCGCCGTCCGGGCTGCGCTGTTTGTGACTCCAGGGGGTGCCGTTGCCGACGCCGAAGTACAGCAGGTTCAGTTCGGGATCGAAAGCCATCGCATTCCATGCGGTTCCGCCACCGCCGGTACGCCACCATTCGCCGCTCCAGGTTTCGGCAGCCATCTGCATGGCCGACTCACCCTCAGCGGCAAAGCCTTTGGCCGGGTCACCGGGGACCGTAAAAAAACGCCACTTGCGTTGACCCGTTTTGGCTTCGTAACCACTGATGTAACCGCGTACGCCATAATCTGCGCCGCCATTGCCGATAATGACATTACCTTTGATGAATCGTGGTGCGCCGGTGATCGTGTAGGGGAATGTTTTGTCGGTGGTCTGCGTTGACCACAGACGTTCACCGGTCGCAGCGTCAATGGCGATAAGACGGCCGTCGAGGGTGCCGACAAAGACCCGACCCTGCCAGACGGCAACACCGCGGTTGACCACATCGCAACAGGCGTATTTTGACCATTCGCGCGGGACTTCAGGATCGAAGCTCCAGAGCAGGTTGCCGTTGCGGGCATCGATGGCATGCACGATGCTCCAGGCGCCCGAAACGAACATGCGACCGTCAACGATAATCGGTGTGGCCTCAATGCCACGGTTCGAGTTCAACTCCGTGTACCACGTCAGGCCAAGCCGGTCGATGTTGGCGTCTGTAATGCGGGTCAGTGGGCTGAAGCGCTGCTCGTCATAGGTACGACCGTGGCTGAGCCAATTGTATGGTTCGGTATCCGCCCGGGTAATGCGCTGATCATCGCCATGCATGATCGGTAAGGTTGTATCGCAGGCGAGCAGTAACCCGGTCAGGCCGATGATGGCGAGGTATCGTGAGTTGTCAGAGCGCATGACCCATTTCACACTGCGGATAAGGGTGGCTAATCCTAGCCTATTATGGTGTGTGCGGTTGCAGTGCGTATATTGCTGTCCAACGAATGACTAGAATGTACGCTATGTTGCGCAACACGAAAGAAGCCTGGGGCAGCCTGACGCGTGGCATACACTGGTTTGTCGTCACGCTCGTCATTATTCAGATTCCGCTCGGCTTTTATATGGTCGAGGTTTACGATGAATATACGAAAACCTATGCCGATGACACACTTGTCATGCGGACATCGATGGGCCATCACACGATCGGCTTACTGATCCTGGCTATTGCGGTGTTTAGAATTACCTGGCGATTGTCGAATCAGACGCCGCGATTACCTGCTGGTCTGAAAACATACCAACGGTTTCTGGCCCGTTGTACGCATGTGTTTCTGTACGTGGTTATGATTATTTACCCATTGTCGGGTTGGGCCGCGTTATCCGCTTATGAGGGCGAGTTCCCGATTTTTTTCTTCGGCTGGGAGGGCGTGCCGCACATTGTGCCGCAGGTGGCCGAGGGTGAAAGGTTCGATTACACGTTCTTTGCCGAAATTCATCGCAACCTGTGGCGTAGCGGTGGATTATTGCTCGGGCTACATATTTTCGGTGCTTTGTGGCACGAGTACATACTGGGTGATGGAATTCTGTGGAGAATGCTGAAGGGCTCGCCATCTTCATAAACGGCAGGTAAAAAAAAGCGGCCGGTAAGGCCGCTTCTGGAGGAGGTCATCCAAACTGAGGGGGGGTGTGGATGACTGCAGAAAATTATTATTCCTTTGATCTCATAGGCTGATTGATAGCAATGACACGAGCGGGACTATGATGGCAAAAGTGAGCAGGGCCCATTCGTCCCGGTAGTTAGTGATGTTGGTACGTTTACGTGAGTTAGTCATTACTGTCTCTCCTGCTTGAATTCTTTAGCCGTTTCCGGCCACCTGTTTGCTTTCGCGATGGTGAGATATTACGCAGGCGACCAGGCTAAATCTTTGCACAGCCGTAACAGTTTGTATCAAATTGTCACAGATGTAAGTAATTGATTTATCGCGATAATATGACTTTCAAGCTAAGTGACGCGGCGAATTGCCTGCGCATGGCCAGCCGTTCAGAGATGTGCAGACGGGTTGATTGCCGTCGTGAGTATCAAAATCCACAGGGCAGAGTATAAAGTGACCGGATTCATATCCTGTGCTTCACATTGTGTGCGATCCTGTTTCGCATGGATAATACAAATCTGGAAACTGATTGTTAGCCTATGGATAACCGCCACGATCTGAATGTCATCCTGAGTTCCAGGGTGCCGATTGTTATTGGTTAGACGCTTGACGAGAAGCGGTTTCTCGACATGCTTGGTGATCTTGTGCGAGGTGCGTTTGGTGGACGGAACCAGCCGCTGTTTCGCTGGTCGGTTACAGAGGGATTGCGACGCCTCGATATCGATATGGGCGCGCAATTACACAATGCCGAACCGACTAATGTTCTGAAGCATATCCATGCGATTGAAACGCCCGCAATCTATGTGCTGCTGGACTTTCATCCATATCTGGCGGATCCGGTTAACGTCCGGTTACTCAAGGATATTGCGGTTGAATCACCCGACGGATCCCGCACGGTCGTATTGGTGAGTCACGAACTGGCCATACCGCCTGAACTGGAGCGACTTGCGGCACGTTTTGAAATGTCGTTGCCGAATGACAACGAACGGGCAATGATTATTGCTCGCGTGGTTGAGGAATGGAATTCCGTTAACCCGGGCAATGTCAAGATAGACCCGCAGGCACAGGCCTTGCTGGTCAAGAATCTGGGCGGGTTGACCCGGGCAGATACCGAGCGACTTGCGCATGGTGCAGTTTTTGCGGATGGCGCGATCACCGCCAGTGATCTGCCGGAGGTTATGAAGGCAAAGTACCAGCTGCTGAATCGCCACGGTGTATTGACGTTTCAATATGAAACAGCGCAATTTTCCGATGTAGGCGGGCTCAAGAATCTGAAGGCCTGGCTGGAGCAGCGAAGGGATGCTTTGAGCGGCAGTATTGCGGGGCTGGAACCACCGAAAGGGGTCATGTTGATCGGTGTGCAGGGCTGCGGTAAAAGTCTGGCAGCCAAGGCTGCTGCCGGGATACTGAATGTGCCGTTGTTACGGCTCGATTTCGGTGCTTTGTATAACAAATTTCACGGCGAGACCGAGCGAAATTTACGTGAATCCCTGCAGCAGGCCGAGGTCATGAGTCCGTGTGTATTGTGGATTGATGAAATGGAAAAGGGTCTTGCGGCGGATTCAGGTGACAGCGGGTTGTCGCGCCGTGTTCTGGGTACATTCCTGACCTGGATGGCAGAAAAAGAACAGTCGGTTTTTGTCGTCGCAACGGCAAATGATATTTCCGCATTACCGCCGGAGCTGGTACGCAAAGGACGTTTTGACGAAATCTTTTTTGTCGATCTGCCGGATTCACCGGCGCGGGCAAATATCCTGCACATTCACCTGGGTAATCGCGGCCACGATCCAAAGACCTTTGATCTGCCGGCCCTGATGCGGGCCAGTGAGGGCTTTTCCGGTGCCGAGATAGAGCAGGGTGTGGTGTCGGCCATGTATGCGGCAAATGCTGTCGATTCTTCGCTGTCAACAGAGCAACTGCTGGCCGAGTTCAAGCGTACCCGGCCCTTGTCGGTCGTCATGCGAGAGAAAATTGAGGGTCTCAGACGTTGGGCTGCCGAACGGACGGTACCGGCCGATTGATCGGTCTGGCTGTTGTTACATGGATGCCCTGATCAGTGCTGTTGTGGAAAATACAGCTGGTGAATGTATTAGCAATGTGATGGAATAAATTATCTGTTCGGAGCATCTTCGGGCATAACTGAGAAACCCACGGGGTGCTGAAGAATGAGATCGAGAGTCAGCAGTTGGCTCGTTCTGGGGATTTGCCTGAGCGCATTTATTGCCGTACTGGTGTTTGAATTACTTTAGCGCTAGTCCAAACCTTACATAAGATAATGATTTGCACTTTGAGTGCGTATTGCATCACAGCGACAGGCACAGTGAATCGTTAACGTGTCGCTAACCTGATGTCAGGGAGGGGCGTGGCGTCTCACGGCCGGGATCAAGGATCGAACCGCGGTTCAAATGCCATGAAGCGCTCAACTTGCATAGGTTACAAAGGCCTCCTTACGGAGGCCTTTGTTTTGCTAAATATTTTCAGACCTGAAGTTATCAGGCCATCGGTTCAGGGTCTTGAAGCGAGCTTATTAGAGGGCAGACTAATCGTGATCATACCGTCTTCCTGCCACTCGGAAACCTGCAGATCGACACCCAGCAAATCCCCGGCACCCTTGATGCGCGGGACCGTCCAGATTTCGTGGATCTCCTGCTCGGTAAGGTCGTGCATACCCAGTCGCCTGGTGCTGGTCAGTACATTGCCGAAGGGTGACTTGTAAGTGAGCTTGCCCGGTTCACGGTGTGTTTCCTGCACCAGTTGGTAGAAGCAGGCAGTCTGCTCGGTTACTGCGATCAGCGCGAGTTCAGTATTGCCGGTTTTTTCAATCAGTTTGCGAACCCGGGTCATCATCGGCAGGCCGGTGGCAATTTCCTCGGTGATCATCTCGTCAACCAGGTTGTGGTCTTTGGCAAATTGAATGAAATTCAGCGTCATCTTGACCAGTGCATCGTTCATTTCATGTTTGTAGCCAGATTCTACATTCATGATCTTGATAGCAGTGCCGACAGCCAGGCCAAGTTCTTTCTCGCGGCCATCAAAATCATGCTCATTGCCCTTGGTGGGGCTGACTTGCATGATGGCTTTCGCAACTTCAGAACCGAGAACCTGCTCGTTGCCTTCAAAACCGCTGTACTGACCCATGCGCCGATGCTGTTGAGCCTCGGCCAGGACACCGATGCTGAAGGTAACGGAAAGTATGGCCAGCATGCTCGTTGCTATGAGCTTTATCATGTTTAGTCCTCGATAATGAATATACGGCCAACCCTATCATCGGCACCGGCCGGCACCAAGGATAGATCAATGGGGAGTCCGGGGGATGGTTAGGACAGAGAGGCGTACTCTGTTTGTTCTGAGCCCGCCTGGTACTTGCTTTCACACAACATTCGGGCCTGTTCAAGCCAGTTGTCGCGCTCCATGCGCCGCTCAAAGTCCGGGATTAATTGTTGGGCCTGTGCGAGGCCTTCAGCGTTGAGGTTCAGCAAATCCTCATACCGGTAGATACCGAGTTGGTGCAGTTTTCGTACCAGTACGGCGCCAATGCCGCGAATGTCTGTTAATTCATCAATTTCCGGGGGTTTTGTCGCGGCGTGGGCGGCGACTTCATCGGCCTCGGTGACCCGATGACGCTGGGTTTTCAGTTCATCACCGAGAACGTGGCAATGGCGCTTCCAGCGGTCCAGTTCGCCTGTCAATGCATGGATTAATGACGGACTGCCATCAGTAACTGTTGGCTTAAACGGATCAACATCGTCGTCTTCAGCTTCACTGTCATCCCCATCATCATCGTGGCTAGCCAGCATATCCGGTTCATGGAGTACGCTAAGCTCAACCTCCAGTTCCTGGTTACGTTGCCTCAGTGTTTCGAGTTGCTTGTTGGCAGCCGATAGTTTATCGGTTAACAGTTCTTTCTCGTCGCTGCTGCTGCCCTGCACAGCTTCCTGATTCTGCAGGCTGGTGTTCAGTTTTTTTGTTTCAGCAAGAAGTTCATTGATACGATCATGCGCAAATTCGACATGTTCGGCAGCTGTTTTTGTTTTTGAACGGTCAAACGCTAAAGTATTATCGGCAAGCCTGATCTTGGCCTGAAGATCACGGATTTTTGTATCGCGCGGGTCCTCTTGTTCGGCAATTTCCCGGTTACGTTCGATGATGAAGCGCATACCGAATGCGCAGCAAACACCCGAAAGGGCACAAGCGAACAAAGCCAGGATAAAGTACAAAATTGACATAATGCAGTATCAAACTTGATTGAAGTATAAAACTAGGTGACTGGCGGACAGATTTCCTTGGGCTGGTTCTCAATACGTCATAAAACTGGCTTATTAAATAAAGTGGGGTCTAAGACAGGCGCTTCGGTGCCTCATTGGTGACGACCAGGGCCTGGTAAGTACCGGTGCGGGCTGCCGTTGAATAGGCGACACGGTTCTTGCCCTCATGCTTGGCGTTATACATGGCCCGGTCTGCAGCAATCAGAACGGTTTCAGGCTGTGTATCGTGGCTCGGCAGTGATGAGGTGACGCCGATGCTGAGGGTGACATACGGATGAAATTTTGCGTCTTTGTGCACTATCCCAAGTGCTTCGACTGCGGCCCGGATCTGTTCGGCGATTTTGAGCGCGCCCTCAAGCGGGGTTTCGCCGAGCACGACGACAAATTCTTCACCGCCGTAGCGTGATACGAGGTCGGAGGCACGGCCGACGGACTTATGGATAGCCTGGGCGACAAGCTTCAGACATTCGTCACCTTTTTGATGGCCGTAGTTATCGTTGTAGGCTTTGAAATCATCAATGTCCATAATCAGGATCGAGATTGCCTGCTTTTTTCGCAAAGCCGTGCGCCAGGCTTGAGCCAGGAACTGGGCGAACCAGCGACGGTTTGCGAGTCCTGTCAGACTGTCTTCACGGCTCAATCGTTCGAGCGTTGTGTTTGCTTCCTCTAGTTCCCTGGTGCGGGTTCGGATTTCTTCTTCGCGATTAGAGATGACATAAATCATTTCACCCCTGAGTTTCTCGCCCTGGGCTAATGCTTTGCGCAGTTCGCTGTAGGTTTTACGCATGCGCATATCCAGATCGCCGAGATGACCGAATATCGAAAGCACCTCCTGTGGTGCACCAACCGGCGGCTCGGGTCGTTTCTGCAGGATGCTTAGATCAAATTCATGCACTGAACGGTCCAGAGATTCCAGCGGGCCGGAAATCCCGGACACCATCGCCAACGCCAGGCAAATTGAGATGATCAAAGCCCCGCCAAGCCATGCCAGTGTAACCCTGTACTCACCAAACATGGCTGTTTCGATGCTTTTCAGTGGCCGCACCAGGTAAATGCGCCAGCCGCCATTCAGTGTGTGTCCGGCGGCGAGATAGCGCTGCATATGACCGTCTTTGGAGACAGGCTGCATGAAGCTGAATAGCTTGTTATCACCCGGATAAGGATCGGCCAGCAACGATTCACCATTCAGGTGCTGGCCCTTTATCATGCCGGCTAACTCACTGACATGTAGTACCTTGCCCTGGCTATCGATCAGGATCGACTCAATGTCATTCCTGGCCAGAAAAGGCTGCTTCATCCGTTCAACGTTGTCGAGGCCGGAGTAGCCGATGAGGACACCCGCAGTATGCCCGGTGGCATCATTCACCGGTACGCTGAATGCCGCTACAACGGTTGTTGCATCACCCGGATGATGATGGACGCCGGAGAGAAAAATTTCTCCGCTCGTGAGTGGTGTAAGCACATAATCTGTATCGATGGGTAGTCTGGAAATGGCCCGGGTGCCGAACTCGGTTGCCGCGACAACGAGACCATCGGTATCGATAAGCAATAAGGACAGAAAACCGGGCACGCTGCGGTGAATTCGGTAGATAGTTTCCTGCGCTTGCTGCTGATCACTCAGATCAATTTCAGTTGCGAGTGTTTTCAGGCTCGATAAACTTTGATTCAGAAAGTAGTCAGCCATTCTCGCGAAGTTATTAGTCTGTGACTTCAGCAGGTCGGCCGTCTGATCGAGTCGTTCGCTTGTTGCTCGTTCTGTCAATACGAGAGCGAGTGAAGTAGCCGGTAGTGTCGCGGCCAGAATAATGCCAAGCATGATGCGTCCGCGCAGGGTCGGCGGCAGAAGAAAGCGGAAACGTGCCACCAGCTTCTGGTCAGCAAAAAATAACAGTCCTGCATACAGGCCAAGCAGGCAAAATACGATAATGCCGGTTACGGCCAGCCAGGTAGGCCAGTACAGGCCAAAAGCTGCAGAAGTCTCAAATTGAAAAATCGCTTGATTCATGTTGCTGCGGATTGCCGATGTTGCGCGCAAGCTTGCGTGAGGCAAGATTAGTATGTGTATTAGAGTGAAACTGCGAAGTAGGTCCGGGTTTTTGTAGAATCACCGGATACACAGTTGAAATCGATAACCCGGAAGTGCTCTATGGGCAACCGACTGACGGCTGTGCAGAACCTGCCTGCTGGCTGTTCGGGAATTACCAGGAGGAAGGCAGGTTCTATGTTTTATTAATTACAGGTTGTAAAAAGCCAGCTGGACAAATACCGCTAAAATAGACAGCGGGCAAATGTAGCGAATATAGGGTGGCCATATTTTCCAGAACAGACTTTGCTCTACCTCTGCATAGCCCTCCTTGATTTCTGCAAGCACTTTGTTCCTGTGCCATAACCAGCCTGCAAAAATACAGAGTACAAATCCAAGCAAGGGTTGGGAAAAGCGCGTGGTAGCGTGAACGGTTAAACTGAATAAGTCTGCAAAGTTAAAGGCAATAACCGTGCTTATCAGAGCAATAACCAGGCCAATGCCCTGTGCAGCTCGGGTACGATCCACAGCATGATTCTCAACCACATAGGCTACCGGAACTTCCAGCATTGATATGGAAGAGGTTAGGGCTGCGATGCTCATCAACACGAAAAAAGCAAAGGAAATAATTATGCCTATGTCTCCCATGGTATCGAACAGCGCCGGTAGTACGGTAAAAATCAACGTATCCTCTGAGATAAGTTTTCCGGCCGCATCAAATATAACCACCCCATTGTTTTGTGCGACATACATGGCCGGCAGAATCAGCAGACCGGCCATCACGGCAATACCAATATCGACAAAAGTAACAATGCGTCCAAGGTGGAAAAGATTTTCTTTTTGACTGATATAGGAACCATAAATCAACATGGTGCCGACACCCAGGGAGAGTGAGAAGAATGCTTGCCCTAATGCACTGATGATTAATTGCAAATCTGTTATACGACTCAAATCAGGGATCAGATAGGCCTTAACACCATCCATCGCGCCGTCGAGAGTCAATACATATACAATCAGAAGTAGTAACAAAACAAGCAGCACCGGCATCAAACGAGCCGACCATTTTTCAATGCCTTCCTGCACGCCGCGACTGATAATGGCCACCGTCAGGGTCATGAAAATCAGCATAAATAGTATGTTTCGGTAAAGACCGAATTCCGTCAACCAGTCAGAAATATCCTGCAGTCCCGCTAATTCTGCCAGCGGGGCCAAAAAATAAGACAACATCCAGCCTGCAACCAGTGCATAGAAACATAGAATCAGGCTCGCTGTAATTATTCCGACATAACCCGTGATGGAGCCGGCATGATAAGAAAGTCGATTGGTGGAAATAAGCCGGAGTGCATTGACGGCGTTTGATTTTGCATGGCGACCGATGACTAGCTCAGCCATCAGGGCAGGAAAGGCTAAGCAAAAAGCCAGTAGCAAATAAACCAGGAGAAATGCACCGCCCCCGTTACTGGCAGCCTGGGTTGGGAACCCCCAGATATTGCCTAATCCTACCGCCGATCCGGACGCTGCCAGGATAAAGCCGAGCTTCGAGCTGAATTCACCTCTTGCGACGGCCATTATTGTAATTCTCCATCAGGAACTTTTTTCGTTGAAGAGGCTTCGTAGTTGATGCCGGCCTGCAATGATCTGGTGCAGGGGCTGGATAAAAACTTTCTATCTCTGGGAGAGGCCTTCCGGCCTCTCCCTTTTCGGAATAGATTAGAAATTAAAGGCAGCCTTCAAATAATATGAAGAACCATTAAATCCATAGGGCGCTGCACGTAAAGGATATTTCATCGCCCCGTTGGTGATGATATCCAGCACCTCGTTTGGAGCTAATTCATCAGGTGTTTCATCGAAGATATTGTTGCCACCTGCTGAGACAGTCAGATTCTCAGTAATGTCGTAGGACACATAAAGGTCAACCAAAAGCGCTGATTCGACAATGCTGGTCGGCGGGGCACCGGGAATGCCAATGTGATTCCCACCGAAATAATCCACTTCGGTCTCACCAAAATAATTCAACCGGGCAACAGCATTTATGGCATTTCTCGCCCAGTCAAAGGTTAATGTTGCCCGCTCACCGGGTTGTCCGCCCTCGATAAAAGCAGCGGAAAGTGGACTGAAAGCAATATCATCTGAGATTCCTTCCGGAGCATGAATCTGATCAACATTACTGTCATTAATATTGCCGGCCAGGATGACGCTAAGGTCACCTTCCGCCAGTTCTGTGTCATAGGTAATAATCAAATCAATGCCATCGGTCGTAGTATCGATCGCATTTGAAAAGAAGTTTGCCTGATCTGCCCCGGTTGCGGCCAGGGCCGCTGCGGCTTCCGGATTAAATGCCACATCAGCAGCGGACAGGAATCCACCCAAAGTAATCCGGTCGTCGATCTTGACCTTATAGTAATCCAGAGTGGCCGTGATGCTGTCGATTGGGCTCCAGACAAAACCAAAACCAATGCTTTCGGAGGTTTCAATTTCCAGATTGCTGACGCCGAGGGAGCTGGGCAGATCTGAGCCGGCTGCTGCAGTAAATGATTGCGTTAGCGTGCCATCGCCGCCCAGGGTTGTAGTGAAAGCAGTGTAGGCACTCTGTTGCAGCGAAGGTGCACGGAAACCGGTAGCAACCGCACCACGAATTGCAAAGCTATCCGTGAATTCAAAGCGTGAGGATAGCTTTCCGGTGGTTTCGCTGCCGGCTACGTCATAGTCTTCATAGCGCATAGCGGCACCAACGAGCCAGGCTTCGGTAATATTCTGCTCAAGGTCGAGATAGACGGCCAGGCTGTCACGATCTGCACTGGTGGCTGCTTCAGGACGCAAGCCGGGATAGGCCTGCATGCCACAGTTTGCAATCGTTACTCCATCTATGACGGAAGGAAACACGCCGACCGCACCGCCGACGCCTATGCCCGTATCAGTCGTACCGCAGGAGTAAGATTCAAGTGTCCCGGGATTAATCTGGTAAGACTCATCGCGATATTCACCACCGACTGCAACATAGAGGGGGTCATTGCCAAATAGGTTGACCGAGCCGGTGAAATCGAGATTAAACGTGGTCTGATCAAACTCAAAACCACCGGAGTAAGCTGATGTGGGTCCTGAATTGGCGGCAATATCAGCATCGGTTGCAGCGGGGTTATTAAAAAGGTATTCAGCCGCGATAGAGCTGTTAATAGAGCCCCGTGAATCAAAGTCATAGGTATTTTCACCGTAGACCACCGAGGCATCCATTGCCCAGATGTCATTCAATTCATGGCGGTAGCCAAAGGCAATGGAGGTATCTTCTGCTTCATTGTCGATATGTGGCAGGAAGCCGGTAGGATAAACCTGCGGTACGTTCCGTTCCGCCCGGTTATAGTCTCTATAGAACCCTGATCCCAGTGCGGTACGGTTCGAGTATCCACCGAATGAATATAGCTCGCCGTTGTTGCCAACGGGTAACATGGCATTGTAGAAAACAGATTCAAATTCCGTTTCCGCATCCCCCTGATGCCAGCGTACAGATGAAGAAATAGCATCCGGTCCACCGGTATCTGGTTGGGCCCGGTTGGTTGCATCAGCGTCACGGTATTCAACAGATAGATTAATAAATCCGCCGTCAGCGCCTATATCAAAACCGGTATTTACACCGGCAGTTAATGTGCCGCCATCACCTTCACCCGTTTCGCCCCATTGGAGAAAACCTGATGTTTCGCCTGTCATTTCTTTTAGCTGAAGGTTAATTACACCGGCAATGGCATCAGAACCGTATTGAGCGGCGGCACCGTCACGCAGGACTTCGACGCGTTGTAATGCAATCATGGGAATCGCATTCATATCGGTACCTGCGGCACCCTCGCCAACAGTACCCGCAAGCGCAAAAATGGATTGGTTATGACGTCTCTTGCCGTTTATCAGGACCAGTGTCTGGTCAGGTTGCAGGCCTCGCAGAGTGGCCGGGCGGAAAATATCGGACCCGTCAGATACCTGGGTGCGACTAAAATTGAAAGAAGGGGCGGAGCTTTGCAAAGATTCTCCCAGTGACGTAAAGCCATTTTTGGCCAGCGCGCCATATTCAATAATATCAACAGGAGCAGTTGCCTCTTCCACGGTTCTTCCGACAACGCGAGAACCAATAGTAATCGTCAGCTCTTCTAATTGGTTTTGATCGGCAGCAATAACTGTGCCTGGCAGCAATCCTGTTATCAGGAAACCGGACAAGATGGCCATGGAACGACATATAAAATTTTGTTTATTCAATGCACTGTTCATTCGTGAAGTCCTTTGTTAACTAAGTCTGTTCATTTGGGGAGCCCCCTGTTTCGCAGCCAGTAGCATTGCAGCAAATATCAGCGTCGATATGCTGATACGCCGGTGTATATCTGCCACCTCTGATACAAAACAAAGTCATGTGTCCTGAGGCCCCCAAGGCTCTTTATATGCGTGCCCTAATTACTGACTTACGCATTGCTTTATCTTTAAATTGAGAAAATTCAAGTCAAGCCAGTAAATTATTATATTAACTTTTATTTTTTCTAAACATTATCAAGCAGTTAATAAGTTTTTTTATTGGCTGTTCCCAAGTATAGATATAGTTTTGACGTTATGCAAAACAGGGATTGGCAGAACTCTTCATGCAACTCCCTGAAAAACTAAAAATATTTAGCCGGGACCCATGATCAGAAAAACTTAATCGGAATGATGTCACTGACATCTTTCAGTATTAAATGCCGCAGTCGTTGTTGCTGGGCACGGGTAAGCCAGGATTTGTGGTACTGCAACGTCTGAGGCTGTGCGGGCTTCCCGTAAGGTCCTGGCAAGCAGCTTCTTGAGCGTCTGTGAGAATGGTGGGCCCGGGAGGACTCGAACCTCCGACCAAGGGATTATGAGTCCCCTGCTCTAACCAACTGAGCTACAGGCCCGTATCTCTGGGATTGATTTTTCGCAATCGGGCCCGGATTTTAGCAGTACCCGGGGCGGGTGTGCAGGTATACTTTGCGACTGGTTATTGCTAGTTTCGTTGCGCTTGCCGTATGTCGGCTCTTGCAGATAGTGGATATATGAGTCGAAGAACCGCTGATTTACCGCCGCTGACCGGCTTGTCGCACGTGATACGTGAGATACGGTACAGTGAATTCTTCCGTCAGGCGATCGGTGTGTTGTTGATACCGTTTTATGCGCTGTTGGCGAATCCATTGCCGAACAGTTTTGCCGTAGGTTGTATCCTGGCCCTGATCGGCATGCTGGTTCGCCTGTATGCTTCAGGTTTTATCATTAAAAACAAGCAACTTGCGACCAATGGTCCTTATTCACTGGTCCGCCATCCGCTATATACCGGTAATTTATTGCTGATGATCGGTTTTACCTTTGCTTGTGGTCAGTGGTGGGCATTGCTTGTTTCTGGTGCGTTCTGGTGGGTTTATTATCCGGTGGCCATTGAGTACGAGGACTGTAAACTACATGGTCTTTTTGGAGCAGCGTGGGAAGCCTGGAGTGGCACGGTACCGGCTGTTATTCCGAATAATCTGCGGATTCATGGTGGTGGCAGCTGGTCGTTTGAAACCAGCTGGAAGCAGAACTATGAAGCCGTCATCGTGATCTATACGATTTTCTGGCTGGTCTATATCGGCCTCCAGATTTCCTGACCGGCCCGGGCAATGAGCCTGTCCCGAGTGAATTGATACATCAGCATGGCCGGTGTCGGGCAAAGAGGGGAATTACTCAGCGCCGGCTATCAGGGTGTTGTCTACAAGGTCGCAGCTGGCCCGGAATATCCCGGTACTAATTATCTGATTATCAAGCAACCGATGGGTTCGCTGCTGGTACGTTGGTTTCGGCGCAAGATGATTCGCCGCGAACATAGCGTCTATATGCGTCTGGCGGGTATTGCCGGTATTCCGAAGTGTTTTGGTCTCAGGGGTGGTGACCAGTTGTTGCTTGAGTTTATTGAAGGCCAGCCGCTGAAATTGTCGGCCGACGAACTAGAGGACCGTGAGCAGTTTTTTTCCGGATTACTGAGTCTGTTACAAGCGGCGCATCGGGTCGGAGTTGCGCATGCCGACTTGAAACGCAAGGAAAATATTCTCATAACTTCCGCCGGTCTGCCCTGCCTGATTGATTTTGGTTCAGCTGTTACATGCGATCATGGAAGTGGTGCTCTGCGTCGCTGGGTATTTCGTCTGGCCTGTCAGATTGATCTGAATGCATGGGTGAAACACAAGTATCTGGGTCGCTATGCTGAAATCAGCAGTGCAGATATGCCTTATTACCAACCGACATTCATCGAGCGAATCGCACGGCCAGTGCGTCGGTTCTGGCGCAAGGTAACGGCACGCCAATGGCGTAAGGCTCGCCGTCGGTCACATTTGTAACAGCGGCGGGCATGGCACCGCGCGGCCATCGACGACATGATAGTCATAGCGGCGACCGTCATAGAACAACCCGATGAGATATCCGCAGGCCTCGGTGGCCTCTGTGCATTGCGGTGTGCAGCCGGCTGGCAGGTGCTGGCCGTTATTAGGCTGGATATTGTGCACGCGGATCTTTGCTGCTTTAGTGTCGAGCAAGCCGGCAAGGTCACGACGGGCGAGATCAACCATCGTCTGGATCTCGGACTCGCTATCCGAATCGACTATGGGGTTGCTGCGCTTGGTATTGCGACAGATTTTTCCGTTTTCACCAGCAACACGAACATCAAAGCGACGACCCTGAGCTTCGACTATCGCACGATGGCCGGGCGTTATCACCTGCATGTACGCCATACCGGGTACCGGACAGTCGAGGCTGGAATTCCTGAAGTCCTGTGCCTCGAGCGATACTAATTTGGTATCTGCTATCGATAATGATAAATAGTCAGCGATGACCTGACGGGCAAGAAGGCCCGGATCGGCTGATTGTGGTTGTTGGGACTGACTGGTGCTGATTGACAGTAAAATGACTAGCAGGATTGCCAGCGCTGTGTGGTATTTAGCAGATACTCTGAAATGAGATACCAGCATATTTCTGGCCTTAATGGAATCAGTGGGCATATTGTAGAGTTCGTCTGATCGGAGCACCAGTCATGGTAATGAGTGCCAATGAACGACTGTTTTATCATGTCCTGATCAGGATTTTATTTGTCGCCGTCATTGCAGGATCGCTGATTTCACTATTAGCTGAGCAATTCTGGGTGGCAGAGTTATTCACGCATTTTCGCCTCTATTACCTGTTGCTACAGGCGTTACTGGTACTGATTTTTTTGCATACCGGGCGTCATACGCTAATGGCGCTGACCATCCTGTTTGCCATGCCAAATGCCTGGGTAGCCGGACCGTATCTGATACCGGTGTATGGAGGCCAGCGGGCAACGGCAAAGGCTGCCACCAGCATCGACATCGTCGCACTAAACGTCAATTACCGAAATGATGGGTTTGCCCGGGTCGCCGGTTACCTGCGCGAGCGTGACCCGGACATTATCGTAATTGCTGAGTACACACCGGCGTGGCGTGATGAGCTTGAGTTCCTGCGTAAGTCTCATCCGTATCAGTTCGGCGAGGTTCGGCCGGATCCGTGGGGACTGGCGGTATTCTCGCGGTTGCCGTTCATGGAATCAGAATTGATTGACCTGGCAGATACAGACACCGTGCATGCGCGTTTCGTTTTTGCAGCGGGGATGATGTCATTGGAAGTATTTGCCGTGCACCTGCTGCCACCAAAGTCGGCCGTTTGGGCGCGTAATCGTAATCTGCAACTTGAGAATCTTGTGGATCAGTTGGGTGCATCGACGCATCAACGTATTGTCATCGGTGACCTGAACCTGACGCCATTTTCACCCTATTTTAGTCGGTTTATTGAACGAACCGGTTTGCAGGATGCCCGGCGTGTTGATGGTTTCCATGTCACGTGGCCTGTATCGGTTTTTCCGGTCTGGATACCGATCGATCATGCACTGGCTGATCCGGAGGTGAACATTACCTCGGTTCACGCGGGGCCTGATGTTGGCTCGGATCATTTTCCGCTGGAGATCAGGGTGTCAAAAGGCGTGAACAAGCAGCCTGGTCAGGTCAGGGCTGTATTTGAATGACCCGGGGAAGCAGTCGAAATTTGGTCCGGGTAGAACAAGTGCTGCCTGCCGTCAGTTGACGACAGGCAGCCTGTCCGGACTATTCTTCCAGCAGGAAGCTGCGTAATTGATCGCTGCGCGTTGGATGACGCAGTTTACGCAGTGCTTTCGCTTCAATTTGTCGGATGCGTTCGCGGGTGACGTCGAATTGCTTGCCGACTTCTTCGAGTGTGTGATCCGTATTCATGTCGATGCCAAAGCGCATGCGTAAAACTTTCGCTTCGCGCGGCGTCAGGCCGGCCAGAACATCTCCCGTGGTCTCCTTGAGACCGGAGTTGGTTGCCGATTCGACGGGTGACGCAGCCACCGGATCTTCGATAAAATCGCCTAGATGCGAATCTTCGTCATCACCGATCGGTGTTTCCATCGATATCGGTTCTTTGGCGATCTTCAGTACTTTGCGGACCTTGTCTTCGGGCATTTCCATGCGCTTGGCAAGCTCTTCCGGCGTTGGTTCTCGACCCATTTCCTGCAGCATGGTGCGAGAAATTCGGTTCAGCTTGTTGATCGTTTCAATCATGTGTACCGGGATGCGGATTGTACGGGCCTGATCCGCAATAGAGCGGGTGATAGCCTGACGAATCCACCAGGTTGCGTACGTAGAGAATTTGTAGCCGCGTCTATACTCAAACTTGTCGACTGCCTTCATCAGGCCGATGTTGCCTTCCTGAATCAAGTCAAGAAACTGCAACCCGCGGTTGGTGTACTTCTTGGCAATCGATATCACGAGACGCAGGTTGGCTTCCACCATTTCCTTTTTCGCTCGTCTTGCCTTCGCCTCACCGATGGACATTTTTCGACTGATTTCTTTGATTTCAACGATCGTCAGATGGCTTAGAACTTCTGTCAGGATAAGTTTGCGTTGTGCGCGCAGGATATCTTCCTTGAGCTTGGCCAGCATTGATGAGTGCTTCCGCTTGGAACGAATATGCTTATCTATCCAATCCAGGTTTGTCTCATTTTGTGGAAAGCTTGCAAGAAAGTCCTTGCGAGGCATGCCGGCTTGTTTGACGCATAGGTTAAGCAGCAGGCGTTCCTGTGTTCGAATCCCTGCAACCGTGGTGCGCAAGTTAATGCACATCCGATCGAAGAGCTTTGGTGCAACCTTGATCAGCATCAGTTCTTCAGTCAGTTTGTCACGGGCCCGCTGAATTTTTGGATCGGTCGTGCCTTGATCGGTTATTGAGAGCAGAATTCGTTTGTGGCGACGCAACATCGACTTGAAGCGCTGGGCAGCCTCAACCGGGTCCGGCCCGGTGTCTTCTTCCTCTTCATCATCATCAGACTTGGGCTTAGCACTGGCCGGGATGACTTCTTCCGGTTCATTTGGGTCAACAAAGCCGACGAGAACTTCGTGAAGTCGCGCGGTACCTTCTGCAACCGGTGTCCAGGCAGCAGTAATAATTTCGAAGGTCGGCGGGAAATAACCCAGTGCGTTCTTAACTTGATTCAAACCTTCTTCAATTCGCTTGGCAATGCGAATTTCACCCTGACGGGTGAGTAGTTCGACCGTGCCCATCTCACGCATATACATACGCACCGGATCAGTGGTGCGGCCGAATTCACTGTCTACGGTCACCAGTGCGGCCGTAGCCTCTTCAACGGCTTCATCATCATTGACTGCCGCGTCGGACAGAACCAGTGACTCGGCATCCGGTGCTTTCTCGTGCACCGTAATACCCATGTCATTAATCATATTGACGATATCTTCAATCTGTTCGGGATCGACAATGTCGTTGGGCAGATGATCGTTGACTTCCGCATAAGTCAGGTAGCCTTGTTCCTTGCCGCGAGCAATCAACAGTTTCAACTGGGATTGCTGCTCGTTGCTGCCTGCGATTGGTTGCAAGGTGGTGCCTTTGTTCTCAGCTCCCTTTTTCACGGCCGCATTTTTTGCGACTGCTTTTTTCGCGGCGGTTTTCTTCACAGTTGTCTTTTTTGCGACTGCTTTTTTCGCGGCGGTTTTCTTCACAGTTGTCTTTTTTGCGACTGCTTTTTTCGCGGCGG